>JANQHZ010000027.1 GCA_028282445.1 Candidatus Binatia bacterium
TCCCGGAGCGCTGCTCGCTCTCGCCACCGCGTTCGCCAACTCCGGCGACAAGATCGACGCACGCTTGATTCTCCAGAAGCTGATCAGCGACCACCCGGATACCGAAGAAGCCAAGATCGGCCGCGACCAACTCAAGGCGCTGACCAGCTGAGCCGGAAGCCCGGCGGCGCTCGCGTCCCGGGTCTGAATCGACTATCTCGCTGGTGTGCGGATCTTCAGGCACATCGGGCGCATCGGGGATCTCCAAAGCGTCGCGGGATGCTCCGCGGTCTACAGCAGCTTCGACGGATTGCACCTCGGCCATAGCAGGCTTCTGTCCGAGCTTACCGCCTCGGGGGCGGGGGCTCGGGTGGTCGTATTCGACGACCGGCGCTCGCAGACGCAGCGGCTTGCCAGCAGGCGCCGGTGTTTCCGCGAGTCCGACGAAGCCGGAGTCGATATCGTCGCGATGATTCGTGGCGCCGACGCGGGCGCGCTCGCGCTGCAGGCGCTCGACCCCGCGCTGATCCTGGTTGGTGGCGGCGAATCGGTCGACTCCGAGATCCTGGCATTGCCGATGGTTCGCGAGGTCGACGCGGTGACTGCTGCCGGAGCGCCGGTCGCTGCGGCGCGCGTGCGCGGTGCGGTCCTCGCGGGAGACTTCGCCTCGGCGGCGGCCATGCTTGGTAGGCCCTATTCGGTTGACGGTAGGGTCGTGCACGGGTTTCACCGCGGCGCGACGATCGGTGTGCCGACCGCCAACCTGTGTGTGCGAGACTTGCTGTTGCCGCCCGACGGTGTCTACGCGGTTACCGTCGACAGCGAAGCGCACCGCGGGGTCGGGGTCGCCAATCTCGGGACCAACCCGACCTTCGGCAACGACGCGCGCTCGTTGGAAACCCATATCTTCGACTTCGAGGGCGATCTCTACGGCGCGCGTCTGGAGGTCGGCTTCATCGAACGACTGCGCGGAGAGAAGAAGTTCGGCGGAGTGGACGAGCTGGTAGCGCAAATCCGTCGCGACGTCGAAGCGGCGCGAGCGATTCACCAGCGCCGATGAGCGACCCGAGCGTTCACCACGAATGGCGGGTTGCGCCGGAGGACGAGAAGCGGCGCCTGGATCATTTCCTCGTCGACGCCGCGGTGCTGGGCTCGCGGTCGCAGATCCGTAAGATGATCGCCGACGGATTGGTGCGGCTCGACGGGCAACCGGCCAAGGCTGGGGAGCGCTTGCGCGCGGGGCAGCTGATTACCGCCGAGCGGCAGCCGAGCCGGCTGCCGACGCTCGAGCCCGAAGCGATCGACCTACGCGTCCTCTACGAGGACGAGCGAATGCTCGCAGTCGACAAGCCGGCCGGGTTGGTGGTCCACCCGGCTCCCGGTCACGCGAGCGGGACCCTGGTCAACGCACTGTTGCACCGCTGGGGGGGCGGGCGCGCCGACCTGGATCCGGAGCGCTGCGGAATCGTTCATCGTCTCGACAAGGACACATCGGGGGTGATTCTGGTCGCCAAGGACCTCGAGACGCACGAGGCGCTGTCGCGGCTCTTTCACGATCGCCAAGTGCGCAAGCAATACACGGCGCTGGTCTACGGCTCGCCGCGCTTCGGCAGCGACGAGATTGACGCGCCGATCGGCCGCCACCGCACCGATCGAAAGAAGATGGCGGTCAGGACCGGCGGCCGTCCGGCGGTCACTCATTACGAGGTCTACGAGCGCTACCGCGGCGCGGCATTGCTGCGGCTGTACCCACTCACCGGGCGGACCCACCAGATCCGGGTGCACCTGGCGTCGATCGGTCATCCGGTTGTTGCCGATCCGGTGTATGGCCGCGGCCGCCGCCTGCCGGTCTCGATGGACCGTCAGGCGCTGCACGCAGAGCGACTGCACTTCGAGCACCCGCACAGCGGGGAGGAGATCAAGCTGCACTCGCCCTGGCCGGCCGACCTGGCGGCGGCGGTAGCCGCCTTGCGCGAGGGCTGAGCCGCGGCGACGGGGGCGACGGTCAGTGGGTCTCGCCGAGAAGAGTGGATGACCTCACGAAGGCTCAGCCTTCGCCCAAGCCTCCGTTCAGTTCAGAGACGTGAAAACCGACCATCCTGAAGGCGACGTATTGTGCCGTCACCGAATCAGACTGATCGACTCCGCAAGCATCGCCGAGGTTGACATGGGTTGCGGCCCTGACTAGCTTCCGCGCCGTCTTGCGCGACTCCGGCGGCCGTGTCCTGCGGCGGCCGAATCGCCGATCCGCATCACGCTCCAAGCTCATTCCCCAAAATCGATCCGATTACATTTTCCCGGAAGGATTTCTGATGGCCGACGACGCCGCCGGAAAAGGCGGAACATCGTCCGAAGCCGGTCGCGGGCGACGCCGAACCGGCAGCAAGACGGATCGTGGCGCCCGTGAAGCGAACGGCGCCACGCCGGACGCGGCGCCGGAGGCGGGTGTCGCTTCGGACGCCGACGGAGACCGCCTCGACCTGATCGCCCTCAAGGCGAAGAAGATCAACGAGCTCGCGGCCCTCGCCAAGGAGTTCAACGTCGAGGGCTTCTCGAGCATGCGCAAGCAGGAGCTCATCTTCGCGATCCTCGGGGCGCAAGCCGAGAGTAGCGGCTTGATCTACGGAGAGGGCGTGTTGGAGACGCTGTCCGACGGCTTCGGATTTCTTCGTGCGCCGGACTACAACTACTTGCCCGGGCCCGACGACATTTACGTCTCGCCAAGCCAGATTCGACGCTTCCATCTGCGCACCGGCGATGTGGTCGCGGGGCAGATTCGGCCGCCCAAAGAGGGGGAGCGATACTTCGCCCTGCTCAAGGTCGAGGCGATCAATTACGAGGAGACCGCGCGCGCACGTGACAAGATCCTCTTCGACAACCTGACGCCGCTCTATCCCGAGGAGCAACTCCGCCTCGAGCACACCGAGGGGGAGGTCACGACTCGATTGATCGATCTGTTTACCCCCGTCGGCAAGGGGACGCGCGGCCTCATCGTCGCCCCGCCGCGTACCGGGAAAACGACGATGCTGCAAAATATTGCGCACGGCATCACGCAGAACCACAAGGAAGTGGTGCTCATCGTGCTCTTGATCGACGAGCGGCCCGAGGAGGTCACCGACATGATGCGCTCGGTCGACGGCGAGGTCGTTTCCTCGACCTTCGACGAGCCGCCGACCCGACACGTGCAAGTCGCCGAAATCGTCATCGAGAAGGCGAAGCGCTTGGTCGAGCACGGACGCGACGTCGTCATCCTGCTCGACAGCATCACGCGCTTGGCGCGCGCCTATAACACCGTCGTCCCGCCGAGCGGCAAGATTCTCTCCGGCGGGGTCGACTCCAACGCCTTGCACAAGCCGAAGAAATTCCTCGGCGCGGCTCGCAACATCGAGGACGGCGGCAGCCTGACCATTCTCGGGACGGCGCTGGTCGACACCGGCAGCAGGATGGACGAAGTCATCTTCGAAGAGTTCAAGGCGACCGGCAACATGGAGATCCACTTGGACCGGCGCCTGGTCGACAAACGCACCTTCCCGGCGATCGACATCGGGCGCAGCGGCACCCGCAAGGAGGAGCTCCTGCTCGGCCAGTCGGTGACGAAACGGGTCTGGATCCTGCGCAAATTGCTGGCCCAGCTCAATCCGGTCGAATCGGCGGAGTTCGTCCTGGACAAGATGACGGGCACCCCCACCAA
>JANQHZ010000029.1 GCA_028282445.1 Candidatus Binatia bacterium
GGTACTCGTCAACGGTTTGTGTTGATTAAGGGGGATGCCCGATTCGGTACTGATCCCCAAACGGTTCAACGGTCCGCCCGACTCCGGGCATGGCGGATACGTCGCCGGCATCATAGCGGAACTGGTCGGCGGCAGTGTGGAAGTGACCCTGCGCAAGCCGCCGCCGTTGGAGGTTCCGCTCGAGGTCGAACGCACACCCGAAGGTACGGCGCTGAAGGACGCGACCGGAGAGGTCATCGCAGCCGGCACCCGCGCCTCGCTCGACCTCGACATCCCCCATCCGCCGGAAGCCGTGATCGTCGCACGTGCACGCGACGCATCGCCTCGCCTGAAGCCGGGGGCACTATTTCCGACCTGCGTCGCCTGCGGCCCCGAGCGAGCGAGCGGCGACGGCTTGCGAATATTCGCCGGACCGGTCGAAGGTCGGAATCTGGTGGCTGCACCGTGGGCGCCCGACCCGAGCCTGGTCGACGACGACGGTCTCGTCGCCGAGAGGTTCTTGTGGGCGGCACTCGACTGCCCCTCGTACGGCGCGATCGACTTCGGTGCGAAGCCACCGCACGCCCTGCTCGGCCGCATCTGCGGATCCGTTTCCCACTCCCTGCGCGCCAACGACGAAGCCACCATCATCGCGTGGCAACTCGGCGCGGACGGCCGAAAACACTATTCGGCGAGCGCTCTCTTCTCGCGAGAGGGCGACCTGTGCGCTTACGCGCGGGCGACCTGGATCGAGCTTCGATGAGAGTCCTCACGTCGACCCTCTGTGCTCTCCTGGTCGCGAGTTGCGCGGCGGTCGACCGCGAAGCCGTCGATCCCGATCGCGCGCCATCGCCACGCAACGCCGGCATCCTGGAAACCGACCGTGGCCGGGCGGCTCCGCCGAGCCTGCTCGCGGTCGAGGTGCGCGACGTGAGAATCGTGCAAGGGCGAGCGATTCGCGTGCGCGGTAGCGTAACCAACCCGTATGAAGAGGATGTCGAGGGCGTGCGCTACCGCCTTCGCTTACTGAGCACCGACGGGTCGCGGCTTCTCAGCACCGAGTACGAAGAGGTCGACTCGTTCGTCGCTGCGGAGAGCACGAGCGGCTTCGAGCTCGAGCTCGAGGGCGTCTACTTCGCCACGGTGCCGAGATTTCTAATCGACGCCATCCCGCGCGAGCTCGGCGGGCAGCCTTACCAACCTCCCACCGATTGGGGTCGCTAAGACGCGGCACGACGCGCCCGGACAGCGCGCGCCATAGTTACCTCCGGCACCGATCGAGCGGCACGAACGCCGACCACGGCGACGCTCGTGCCGCTTCAGGATCAGGAGCCCGGGACCTCGATGCCGTATACGCGCGAGGCGTTTTCGCAAGTCACTTTGCGAACCACCTCGTCGCCGTGCTGCGACAGCGGAGACGCGGCGACCGCCTTGCGCGACTCGGGCCAGGTGCTGTCCCCGTGCGGGTAGTCCGACGCCCACATGACGTTCTCGACACCGATGCGCTCGAGCAACTCGATGCCCAGCTTCTCGTCTTCGTAGGTGGTGAACACCTGCCGCTTGAAGATCTCACTCGGCAGCATCGACAGCTTGTAGTCGGTAATCTTCGGTCCGTAGTTGTGCAGCTCGTGGTCGAGCCGCTCGATGACGTAAGGAATCCAGCCGAGGCCGGCCTCGCCCATGACGAACTTCACATTCGGACGCTTTTCGAGCGTACCCGAGAAGATCATGCCGGAGAGTGTCTCGTCGAGTTGCATGGGAACGATCGCGACGAATGCCGGCGATCGCCACGACCCCGGGCGCATCTTGAGACTGTGCGTGCCACCGGTCAGGTGAACGTGGATCGGGATCGCGACCTCTTGCGCCGCGTCCCAAAACGGCGCCCACGAATCTTCGAAGATCGGATCGCCCTTGCCGATCGTGTCGGAAACGATCGCCCCGCGGTGCCCCATCTTGGCGCAACGCAACAGCTCGGCCTTGGCGATCTCGACATCGTGCGACGGAATATCCGGCAGCAAGAGCAATCGCCCCGGCGAGGCCTTCTGAAACTCGGCCGCCCAATCGTTGTACGCAACCGCGCATTGGGCGTGCAGATCGGGATCGGCGATGCGCAGCTGGGTCGTGGTCGGCCCGTAGATCACCTGCGCGAACACGCCGTCCTCGTCCATGTCTTCCAGCCGCTTATCCGCCTGTCCGGGGCGCAAGCCGTGCTGGCGGGTCTCGATCAACCCCGCCGGCTTGCGCCCGCTCGGCGCGAGCTTCTTGTTGTCGACGATCCACCACGGGCCGTCGTCGGTCTGCTCGACCCGCGGGCCGCGCTCTCGCCACTCGGCGGGTAGGCGTTCCTGCCAGGTCTCCGGCGGCATCGCGTGGATATCCATGTGATCGTCAGCGGAAATCAGAATCTGGTCGCTTGGTAATGACATGCGCCCTCCTCGTTCTTTGTTCGTCTATGCGGCGAGCTCGAGCTCGAAGTGCCGTAGTCCTCGAACCAGGTTCGAGTCTACGTATTCCAACGGATTGTCTCGTCTTCGCAAGCGCGGCAGCACTTCCACCAAGGCCTCGAGTACGCACCGCGCCTCCAGACGCGCCAACGACGCGCCCAGGCAGAAATGCACGCCGAAGCCGAATGCCAGGTGGCCCTGGGCGTCGTTGTGAATGTCGAACTCGTCCGCGCGCGGACCCCAGCGGCGCTGATCTCGGTTGGCGGAACCGAGCAACCCGCACACGACCTCGTTCTCGCGGATCGTTTGGCCCTGGATCTCGGTATCGGTCCGCGCACGCCGGAAGACCATCTGGATCGGCGACTCACAGCGCAGAGTTTCCTCGACCAGTCCCGGGATGAGCGACCGGTCACGCACCACCTCGTCGAGCTGGTCGGGGTTCTCCAACAGCAGCTTGACCGCATGCCCGATCATGTTGGTGGTCGTCTCGTTGCCGGCAACCAGGATGATCAGAACGAACACGACCAGCTCCATCGGTCGCAAACCACCGTCCTCGCCGGCGGCGTCCACCAGGATGCTGACCAGGTCGTCGCGCGGGTCGCTGCGACGGCGCTCGGCGATCTCGCCAAAATAGGTCGCAAACTCTTTCATCATCTCGACGACACCGCTCTTGATGAATCCCTCGCGCCGACGCGCTCCCGTTATGCCCTCGATCATGATGTCGGACCAGCGCTTGAAATCGGCGCGGCGCTCGGGCTCGACACCGAGCATCTCCGCGATGACGATCACCGGTACCGGCACCGCGATGTCCGAGATGATGTCGCAGCCCTCACCATCGGCGACACGTTTCATACAAGACGAAACCAGCTGTCGCACGCGCGGCTCCCATGCCGAGATTCGGCGCGGCGTAAAGCCTCGGTTGACGATCGAACGCAACACATCGTGTTGAGGCGGGTCTGAGACGATCAAGTTACGGTGTCGCGCCATCTCCTCGACCGGAAACGGCATCGCATCCGCCATCGCCATCATGTTCTCGATGGCGAGCGGATCGACGCTCGGATCGATCATCGCGCGAGGGTCGACGCCCATCATCACCGTGCTCATGGCGTCGGAAGAGAACAGCTCCGGAGTCTTGAGCACGTGCAGCACGTCGTCGTAGCGCGAGACCACCCACGCCTCCGGATCGTCCGAACGATACACCGGAGCCTCGTCGCGCAGCCGCCGGTAGACCGGAAACGGATCGTTACGATTGGCGTCGTCGAACGGCCGATACGACAGAGTCACGATCGTGCGTCCTCTCCGTGCGAGTCCGCACCGTAACCGAGCAGATGGTGAACGATTTGAAGTACGTCGCGTTTATGGGCCTCGAGCTCGGCCGGTTCGAGCGGGTCGAACTGCATGGTCGGCAACAGCGAACGCAACGCAGCCACATAGAACACGGTCGACCCAACCACCGCACTGATGACGTGGAACGGTTCGGAACGAACCGGCCTCAGCATCCCGCCGGCAACCCCCTCTTCGAACAAGCGACGGCCGCGGTCGAGAAAATCAGCGCCGCGCTCGCCGAGCGGCCGCACGAC
>JANQHZ010000030.1 GCA_028282445.1 Candidatus Binatia bacterium
GCCGCCGCGTCAGCCGAGCGCCCAATCGAGGGCTTTCTCGACCGTGCGGCGGGCATCTTCGGTGATGCACGCTCCGTGAGCGATCACCACTCGGTCGAAGTCCCAACGCAGGAGCGCCTCCGCGCTTGCCCGGGCCGCGGCACGGTCCAGGAAGCTGCTGCGCAGGTCCAATGCGGTTCCGCCCGACGGCCCGAGCACGCCAACCGCGCTTTTGACCAGGCGCCAGAACCAGGATTCGCCCGCCGGATCATGGCGCTGGATCAGATCGGTGACGATCAGCGTCCGCGAACGGCTGTGGTAGAAAACGACCTCGTCGAGAAAGCTGCTGCCGGCAAAACAGTGGGCCTCGATCTCACCGCCCCAAGCCCGCGAAGCCTCCTCACCGATGACGTGGTCGACGGAAACGCCCGGATGTCGCTCACGGAAACGCGGGGAAACCCAAACCTCCGCCGACGGGTACCGCTCCAGCCACGGCCCGACGCCGAGGCTGTGAATCTTGTTGGGCGCGACCAGGAACCTCACGGTGCCGACCGCTTCGACCGCGGCCTGAAGCTCGGATGTAGGCGCTATCGGCGAATGAACCCATAGCTCCCGGTTGTCGAGCTCGACGACCGCCATCCGGGTCGCAAACGGGATCGTCATCATCCGCACCAGCGGCCCGTCACAGATCCAGATCCGATCTCCAAATGGCTCGAGCGCACTCACGTCATGCCCACATCCAGACGGTCAGGGTAGAGGGCCGGCCAGCAGTGGCGGTCGATGCTCATTCCTGCCGCGGTCATCGACAACAGCCGGTTCTGCGCCATGACCAACTCCTAGGAGTTTCTCTAGCCAGAGACAATCGATCGACCGCAAAGCGAAGGAAGCTCTGCACGGAAATCAGCCGGCCGTTGCCAATTCCGTTTCGCCTGGGTACGTCGTAGACGATGAATCCAGGACAAACTCGACGAAACGCAATCAAACAAACACCGGCAATGCGGCTTGTCATTCGAGCATTCCTCGCTGCCGGGCTCTGCTCCTTCCTCGCATGCGACGACTCGGACTCGACCAGCTCCGCGAGTTGCACGGCCGCCGGCATGGAATGCAGCATCGGCGAGTTGGCCGACGAGCTCGGCATCTTCGCGGGTGGTAACTCGGGCGATCGCGGCGAGAGCCGCCTCGTCATCGACCCGGAGTACGCCGAGGCTCTGCTTGCGCACCACAACTCCGTCACCTCGGAGAACGTGCTCAAGTGGCCGAGCCTTTCCGACGGGCCGGGCGTCTACGACTTCACCAACGCCGATCCGGTCGTGGACTTCGCGGAGGCGAACGACATCCGTCTACGCGGACACGCGCTGTTCTGGGGGCGGCTGAATGGAACTCCCGAGTGGCTCGCCGAAGAGGTCGATGCAGCCGACGACCCGCAGGCGGCCCTGCGCGAGCGTATGGAGCAACACGTCACCGCCGTGATGGGACGCTACCGCGGACGCATCCACACCTGGGACGTCGTCAACGAGCCCCTCACCCTGCTCGGCACCGAGCTCGACCCGGAGTACGTCTACACCCGCGTCCTCGGACGCGAGTACATCGACCTGGCCTTTCGGCTCGCCCGCGAAGCCGATCCCGACGCCCTCCTCTTCCTCAACGAGACCTCCGTCAGCACCTTCGACAGCAAGTTCGAAGCGTTACTCGCATTGGTCGAAGATCTGCTCGAGGACGGTGTCCCGATCGACGGGGTCGGCCTGCAGGGCCACCTCTTCGCAAGACCCTCGCGCGCCGGGCTGGTCGCCAAGCTGCGCGCCATCGAGTCGCTCGGCCTCGTCGCGGAATTCACCGAGCTCGACATCACGGT
>JANQHZ010000032.1 GCA_028282445.1 Candidatus Binatia bacterium
GTGTGTCGGTGGGACGGAAGCCCGTTTTGCGGTGACGCGCGGAGGTGCGTTGCTGGTGAAGGGGCTTAAGGGTGTGATCAGAACAACTCCCGGCAAAGGACAAGCGCGACTGCTGTTTCGGCAGCGGCGCAGTGCGTCCTTCTTCCTCGGCACGAACCTTCCTCGTCAGGCGCGGGCGGCACGACATCGTCTGCGTCTCTCATCAAGCAAGATCGAGACCGAAGGAGGCCGTCAATGTCGGGTTTCAATGAGGGAGTTGAACTAACAGCATCCAGAGGGAGGGCGCGACTTCTCAGCTGCGTCTCGCTCGTCGCCGTGCTTGCATTTGGCCACGCTGCTGTGGCGACCTCGCAAGAGGCTGCCGACAGTGCAGAGGATGGGACGGTCGTAGCACAGGATGCGACGAACCTTGCGCAGGGTGAGACGGTCGAAGCGGAGGACGCGACCGTCGTAATCCAGCCGGAGGTGGTGGTCTCGGCCATCCGCGTGCCGGTCGCGACCGAGCAGGTCGGCAGCGCCGTCACCGTCATCACCGCGGAAGAGCTGGAGGAGCGCCAGGTGCGCATCGTCTCGGACGTGCTACGCGACGTTCCCGGTGTCGCCGTCAGCCGCACGGGGCCAGTCGGCTCTCTCACCCAGGTCCGCATCCGCGGCGCCGAAGGCAATCAGACCCTGGTGATCGTGGATGGTATCGAGGTCAACAACCCGGCCGCCTTCTCCGAGTTCGACTTTGCCAACCTCCTGAACTCCGACTTGGGGCGCATCGAGGTGCTCCGCGGGCCGCAGAGTGCGCTCTATGGCAGTGATGCCATCGGCGGCGTGGTCAATGTGTTGAGCCAGCGGCCAGAGGACGGCTTCAGCTTTCTGGGCCGCGGCGAGGGGGGCTCCTTCAACACCGGCAGCGGTCTCGTAAGTGCAGGCTACGGCGGCGAGGACTTCTATGGTTCCGCCACCATCGATCATTTCACCACCGGCGGCGTCTCGGTCGCCGAGGAGCGCAACGGGAACACGGAAGAGGACGGCTACGAAAACACCACTATGCGCCTGAAGGGCGGTGTCACGCTGTTCGATGATATGCTCGAACTCGAGGCCGTTGGCTACCGGGTGGATAGCACGCGCGATGGCGATGCCTCGGCTCTCGTCGTCGGCGCTGTGGACAGCGATGATACGTCGGAGACGCTGCAGCACTTCGGCCTGGCCAGTGCCAAGTTGAAGCTCTTCGACGGAGCTTGGGAGCACATTGCCCGCGCGAGCTTCGTTCACGTTGACAGCGACTTCTTCAACGGAATGGGGACCCAGACATTCTCTTCGAATGGCGAAAAGGACAAGTTCGACTATCAGACCAATCTCTTCTTCTCCACGCCCGAATTTGCCGATGCGGAGCATACCTTGACCTTCATCGCTGAGCGGGAGCGGGAAGACCAGCGGAGCGGTAGCGCTG
Source organism: Candidatus Binatia bacterium (assembly GCA_028282445.1). Classification (GTDB taxonomy): domain Bacteria; phylum Desulfobacterota; class Binatia; order HRBIN30; family CADEER01; genus CADEER01. Next base: position 1,442 of record JANQHZ010000032.1, read on the forward strand.
GCTTCGGCTTCAACAATGTCGAGATCGTCAACTATGGCTATGCCGGTGAGTACCGGCTGGGTCTCTGGGACCGCCTCTTTCTGTCCGGCGGCGTACGCTACGACGACAACGACGACCTCTTCGACAACGAGACGACCTACCGAGCCACGGCGGCCTATCTCCATCGGGAAACCGGCACGCGCCTGCACGGCAGCGTCGGAACTGGGGTGAAGAACCCCACTCTGTTCGAGCTTTTCGGCTCGACGCCAACCTTTACCGGCAATCCCGATCTAGTGCCGGAGAAGAGTTTTGGCTGGGACGTCGGCGTCGAGCAGTCCTTCTGGGGCGCTCGGGTGTTGGTCGATGTCACCTATTTCAACAACGAGATCGAAGACCTGATCACGGGCTCGGGCAACACGGCCGTCAACCTTGAGGGCGAAAACGAAATCCAAGGCATCGAGGTTTCGGCGGCGGCCGAGCCCATTCAGGGCCTGAGTCTCAACGTCGCCTACACCTTCACCGATGCCGAGGATGACAACGGCGACGATTTGGTCCGCCGGCCCAAGCATGTCGCCAGCTTCAACGCCAACTACGCGTTCGATCTCTACAATCGGCCGGCCAATCTCAACTTCGG
>JANQHZ010000044.1 GCA_028282445.1 Candidatus Binatia bacterium
AGGCCATGGTTGCTCGTCGACGCCGATGCGGTGCGGGCGCTGCTTCGCCAGCTGCCCGGACAGCCGATGCGAGCGGCCACACCAGCCGTCCCCACTGTCGAAATCCGCATCCTCGCGGTTCGCAAGCCGTGGCGACAGAGCGGACTAGCATGGCGTCTGGCTGACGACTTCGTGGGCAGAGCGTTCCGCGCCAGTTCGAGCTATCAGCGAATCGTTGCGACCTCCGAGAACGCCGCCGTTCTCAAGATGCTCGAAGCAATCGGCTGGAGGCGGCGCGACTTTGGTCCGGGGGACTACCAGTACGAGTTGGATCGCAAGCCGAAGCGAGAGCTGCCAAGAGAGACTCTACGCGCCAAAAGAGGCAGGCCGGAACACGAAGCGTCCTGAGAAGATCCTCAGCTTCTCCGAAAGCTATCCATCGCCAGTCTCCTCGCTCGACTTTGGGCACAACGATCGAACGGCGGCGTAAACGAGAGAGAGGCTCCTTGCCCACGGGCGCTTCTCAAGCGGCCCCCTGAGGTGGTAATCCTTGAACACCGTTCCGGTAAGCAATGAGGATTCCGTCATGCAGATGCGTCGACTTCTAGCTTGCGCCGTTGTCACCATTCCCGTTGCAGCCACAGCAAGCGTCAGTGAGAAACCTGGCGCCTGCCCCACGCTAGCGCCGGGAACGATCGGCTTATGCATCGAGCTTTGCGCGAGCGATACTGACTGCCCAGACGACGACAAATGCTGCCCGAACGGATGCGGGCACGTCTGCGACGCCCCTGTGCTGGCAGCGGCCACCGCAACCGCAACCGCGTCCGCCACACCGACGCTCGAGAAACCCGGCGAGTGCCCGACACTACCGCCCGGTGCCATCGGCATCTGTATCGAGCTTTGCGCGAGCGACGCCGACTGCCCGGACGATGACAAATGCTGCTCGAACGGATGTGGCCATGTTTGCGATGACCCGGTCCTGCCGACGGCTACCGCAACCGCAACCCCAACCATGACCTCGACCGAAACACCGACAGTTACAGCGACCAGCACCGCTACGAGCACAGCGACCAACACCAGGGTGCCACAGGGCGGGACCTGCGACGACGACCCAAGCACATGCCAAGCAGGCTTGTTCTGCACCAACCAGCTCTGCTGTAACACCGAGTGCACAGGCGCCACCGAGCGCTGTGACCTCCCGGGCAGAGAAGGAACCTGCACCGACGCTGTCGCTGCGCCTGCCGTATCGATCGGCGGTCTGCTCACCGCACTCCTCGTGCTATCGGCGCTGGCGTTCGTCGAGATGGTGCGCAGGCGGCGTAACTAACGCGCCACTCTTCGCCTTTCTCGACGGCGGTTCGATTCCCTGGGTGGCGATCTCAGCGGCTCATGCCCTGAATTCGCCTACCTCGATTCAAGGGCTCGGGGCATCCGCTTGGGGCAGCGTTCCCTGCTCGAGGGGATCGGGCGCGTCCGGCGGCACGACCGGGGCGTTCTCCTCCGCCTCAGCTGAGTCGGTGTCGGCGCTAGCTTCTCGGCGCCGCGTCTCTTGCCGCGGCAGCGAGGGGAAATCGACGAGGGTTTGATCCATGAGCCACCGCAGATCGGTCTTTTGGTAGAAGAAACCTGCCCGGCGGTCGGACCAAAGAAGCTCGCCGGTCGTTCCGTCGACCACCATCACCTCGACGATCGCGTACGACGTGGGGTACCGCACCGCGGTACCCCACAACGCAAAGAGCAGAACGAAAAACGTGTCTTTGGCCCTCATTCCCGGAGATTTCTCGAGGACCATAACGTTCGAGAAGACGAGCGTGTCGACGTCAGCTCGCTCGGCGAAATAGCCAACTTCCGGGCCCATCGTAGCCCGGAAAGCAATCGCCTCGCTCAGCGTAAGGTCGGCGGCGATTTGGTACGCCTTCGTTGACAGAAGCCGTTGAGCCGAAACGGCCTCGGCCCACGGCAGCCGCAGGGCGTCGGCCGCCAGTTCTTCGTCCGATAGCTTGGAACTGCGAACCGTAAAACCTTTCTCGAGAATCTTTCGCTGCAACCAGTCGGTGACCTCGAATCGGTACGAATCTCGCTCCTCCAGCAGCGGCACCATGTCACCGTGGAAGGTGAGTCGGAAGGCTGACAAGTCGGGAGGGACCACGGCGACGGACCGAAAGGGCACCGCGCCTTTTGCCAGGTTCGGGTGCTTGCGAAGAGTCTGGACGGGCTTCTGAGGCGTGCACGCGCACAGGCAAGCCGCGAGCACGATGATCGAAATCGATTTAGACGTCACGGCTCGCGTTCCGTAGCGCGATCGATCACTCGCCGGATGTAGCGACGGTCGAGCGCCCTTGGCTCAAGCTCGAGGTATCTCTCCAAGGCCTCGACGGCGGTTTCACCATCAGCGCTGCCAACCGTAACGCGGTCGCGGGCGGTGTCGTCACCATCAGCGGCCGCAGCAGCGAACGCAACGAGCCCCAGGCCGCGCCAGGCCCGTGCCGATTCCGGAGACAGCTCGCGACAGCGTGCGAAGTCTTTCGCTGCCGCGTCCAGAAGCGCGGCACGTTCGCTCCGCGCGGCCTTGATACTCTCGTCCGTCAGCTCGCTTTGTGTGGCGGCGGCGCGCTCCAACGCCAGAGCCTCGGGGTCATCGGCCATCCCGAGCGCGGCGTCCCCGCGATAGCAGCGGTAGGAAGCGGCGTCGGCGGCATCGATCAATCGTGTGGTTTCGAACCTCAACAATTCGAACCGGCTGTGTGCGCGAAGTAGTCGCAGGTACTCGTTGCGGATTCGGTCCCGAACCCGGGCATGCTCCACCTGACCGATGCGTCCGCCGTCGACCGTGGACACCTTTCCGCTCTCCAACAAGCCGGTCAGACTCGCGGTGCGGTCGCCAAGTGTCGGGTGCGTCGCTGTTGGGCTCGGCTCCTCATCCAGCGTCGCAAGTCCGGACGCTCGTAGAGTTTCGTAGAAGCCCACGGCTTCGCCTGCATCGTACCCTGCCTCGACGACCGCCCGTAGCCCCCACTCGTCGGCGTCGGCCTCCATGGCCCGGCTGTATCGAGTGATCGAAAGGACGTACGGATAGTTGGCCAACGATCCGCCGATTCCGAGGGTTGCCATATCGGTCAACTGCACCAAGGTCGCCTTTGCGTGGCGGTCACGCATCCGAGCAAGGGAGTGCCGGTACACGACGTGCGCGATTTCGTGACCGATGACTTGAGACAGTTCCGCTTCATTCTCGATTGCGTACAGGAGTCCGACGGATAGGTAGATCGATCCATGGGGGAGCGAGAATCCGAAGGGTTCGGGTGAGCGCAAGACGAAATAGCGAAGGTCTGCCTCTCCTGCGAGATCCGACGGGACCAATCGTTCTCCGATTCCGGTGACGTAGGACTGCACCACCTCGTCCGCGAGAAGCACCCCCCGCAACTCCTGTTCCTCGTCGAAAGCCCTTCCCTGTTCCGCGAAGTCGGCTTCCTGCTCGGACTGCCCGTTAGGTGAACCAGTATCCGGTAGAGCCGACCGACGGCCTGCGCAACCGGCGCCGACGCCGAAGAAGATCGCGGCACACAGCGCAGCGAGGCCCATGCGTCGCACGAGGCGCCGGATACGTGTTGCGATGGTCCTCATCGAGGGCCATCGATGATCGAAGTCACGGTCGTTGGCAAGCTGCCCCTGCGGGTTCAACCACCAGCGCCCGTACGAGCGCGCGCACCACATATTCTCGAGAACGAGACACTCCGAGTCGATCGGGTGGGTCGCGCGGGCGTTAGAAAAGCGGAGCCTTCCGTTGGAAGGCTCCGCCTATCTTGTCACGATTCGCACTCACCAAGGACAAGTCGCCGGTAGCATCGATGTCTTCGACAGGTACTTGAGACCCGTACCGCCGGCGATGGCTTTGATCTTCGGCGCCAGGAAGCGGGCGCACATGCGGTGGGTCGAGCTGTCGTCGGCGTTTTCGATGTGGACCACGGCGATGATCGCGTCGGATGTGGTCAATGCACTCAGGTCCATGTCGTTGTCATCCTGGTCGCCGGTGGCGGCGTCGCCGTCGCCCAAGTTGCGCGCGACCAATTTGATGATCTTGTCCGGCTTGATGATCGAGGTTCGGGCGCCGTCCGCTCCGGTACCGGCGGCAGCGTTCTTGTACTTCGCGACCGCGGCGGTGTTCTTGGTCCAGCCGCCGGCGTCGAGATCGAAGACGGCGCGATTGAGCGGGTTCGACTCCTGCATGAGAACGACGTAGCCGGAGAGGTCGGCCGGGCTGACCGCGGGGCCCTTGGAAATGCTCCCGACAGTCTTGTCCTTGATGACCAATACGACCTTGGCTTTGCCGGCCGCGTCGTACTTGTCGATCATCAGCAATTTTGCACCGGTGACCGGCGCGAAGACCGGTGGCGGCGGTACGACGGCATCGATGAAGACGTAGGCGCCGAACGGACCGGTCCCCGGGACCAGGGTGATTTCCGAGGTCGAGCTGGCGCCGGCGCCGCTACCGGTTGCCGACAGGTCGTAATCGAGCAACAGCTGGAAGTCGGTACCAAGGGGAATCGTGAAGTTGAGTACGCCCGAGTCGTTGAACGCCGTCGACCCGGGCACCGTCTGCGAGATGGAGCCGCTCATCACCGTGCCGTGGCTGACGGTCGCAACGGTCCAGGTCGCGTCGGCAGTCGCGACCCCGGCAACCGAAACCGATCCGTCGATCACGCCCGATACGGTGACGTCGGTGGGAGTGCCGGGAACCTCGGCCCCGCTTGGGTCGACGTTGATGGTCCAAGGCGTCGGCGAAGTCGAGGTCGTATCCCCCGAAAAGACGTACGCGTTGGCGGCGTAAGAACCGGTCGGCTGCAGGGTCGATCCGCTGGCGCGGAATGCCGACGGCGCGAACGGCGTGCCGATGTCGCGACTGCTGGCGCCGGGAAAGGCGTAGAGATCGGTCGCCAGCTCGAAACCGGCGTAGGTCGTCGCGTCGAAGTTCGGTAGCATGCCCGGTGGTGGAAGCGGCCCGAATAGGGTGTCGTTGCGACTGATCGCCATCGGGTGACTCAGGGTGTGCGCGCTCGTGTTGCCCGACGAGTCATTGGAGTTCCCGCCGTGAAGAAGCGAATCCGCCGGGCCCGGGTTGACGTAGGTAATCGTCACCGCCGCCGCCGGACCAGCGACTACGAGCGTACCGAGAAGCGCGATGCCGATGCATCGCCTCGTAGATCCCAACATCTTGCCCCCTCGCAAATTGGTACGGACCGTACCAGAACCGGGGCGCGGTCGTGAAGAGCTTTTCACCGATTCCGATCATAGGCCGGCCTCAGCCGGCCTATGTCACCCCATTTTGGGTCCGCGACCGCCGCCACCCGCCCAATCGCAAGCGGCCGGGGTCAATCGATCTCAAGGTCGGTGCCGCTGCGCCCAGCGGGTACGCGCGACACCGGCGAGACCAACCGTCAACAGGGCGAGAACCGCGAGCCAGACGTTCGAGACCGCGGGCGCTGCCGCCGGCGCAAAGACCGTGGACGGGATCCCGACCAGCGGGTCGCCAGGCGAGAACGGCGCGCATACGTCGATCACGAAGATCGACTCGCCACCGAGCAACGGCCGGTGGAGGTCGATGCAGAAGCTGCCGGCACCGTTGCTGCCGCCGCTGCCGAGCAATTCGTCGTCGTCGGACCCGGGCGGGGTTCCCGGCACTCGATCGGGTCCGTTGCCGTAGGCGAGCAGGCAATCGCCGCCGAGCGCAGGCCGCGCCGCACCGCAGATTCGTTCGGACCCGGCATCGGCGCCGGCGGTCACGATCGGTACGTTTGGGGTTGGCGTCGCAGTCGACGTCTCCGTCGGCGTCGTCGTTGGGGTTTCGGTGGGCGTTCCCGTCGGTGTCTCGGTCGGCGTCTCGGTGGGGGTCCCGGTCGGAGTGCCCGTCGGAGTGCCGGTCGGGGTCTCGCTGGGGCTCTGAGTTGGCGTTTCGGTGGGGGTGTCGGTCGGCGTTGTCGTCGGGGTGTCGGTGGGGGTCTCGGTTGGTGTTTCGGTGGGGGTGTCGGTCGGAGTTTCCGTGGGGGTCTCCGTCGGTGTTTCGGTGGGGGTCTCGGTCGGCGTTTCGCTTGGCACCAGGCCCGGGTCCGACTTCTGGACGCTCAGGGCACTGGTGTCCGAGCCGGCCGAGCCGGCGCTGGCCCAAACGACGACGAACGCTCCGGTCGAGTCCACGCTCACCGAAGGCGTGTCCTGAAAGCCGGTCGTGTAGGTGTTGACCTGCAGCTCGGCTCCCACGGCCGCACCGCTCGAGGCATAGCGCTGGGCTTGAATACTGCTGCCTGAGGTGTCCGTCCCGTTCGAGCCGAAGCTGTTCCAGACGACGACGAAATCGCCGTCCGAGTCCACGCCGACCGCGGGGTCGAACTGCAAGCTCGTGGTGTAGTTGTTGACCTGGATCTGGGAACCCAGCGTCGAGCCGTCCGATGCGTATCGTTGAGCCTGGATACTGTAGTCGCTGGAGTCCGTGCCGTACGAGCCCGAGCTTTGCCACGCGACGACGAAGTCGCCGGTCGAGTCGAGATCCACCGCCGGACTGGTCTGAACGTTCGTCGTATAGGTGTTGACCTGGAACTGGAGTCCCGCCGTCGAGCCATCCGAGGAGTAGCGCTGCCCCTGGACGCTGTCGAACGACGAGTCCGTGCCCGCCGAGATGGCGCTCCTCCATACGACGACGAAATCGCCGTCCGCATCCACCCCGACCGATGGGCTGGTCTGTTCGTCCGAGGTGTAGGTATTGATCTGAAATTGGGAACCCACCGTCGAGCCGTCCGAGGCGTAACGCTGCCCCTGAACGCTGTAGCTGTCGGAGTCGGTGCCGCCTGAGATCGAGCTCGTCCACACGACGACGAAATCGCCGTCCATGTCCAAGTCGACGGAGGGGTCGCTCTGGCTACTCGAGGTGAAGGTGTTGACCTGGAACTGAGATCCCACGACCGAACCGTCCGAGGCATAGCGCTGCCCCTGAATACTGTAGCTGGAGGTGTCCGTCCCGGCCGAGCCGTTGCTCTGCCAGACGACCACGAAATCCCCGTCCGAATCGAGACCGACCGCGGGGGATCCCTGGGCGCCGGAGGTGAAGGTGTTGACCTGGAACTGGGCACCCACCGTCGAGCCGTCAGAGGCGAATCGCTGGCCCTGGATACTGAACCCGTCCGAATCCGTCCCGGCCGAGCCGAAGCTCGCCCAGACGACGACGAAATCGCCGTCCGAGTCCAGGCCCACCGACGGCGCGTATTGGCTGCTCGTGGTGTAGGTGTTGACCTGGACGTCCGCGCTCGCCGGTTCGGTTCCCGAACCGACGGCGATCGCCAGGAATGCCAGCAGGACAATGCGTGACGCCCTCATCGTCAATCTCCCAATCTTTCCGCATCCAAACGCACAACCGGGACCACCGTTCTCCACTTCATCGTCGGCTAGGGGGAGAGGTCACCTGACATCGGTCGTCGGTTCCGAACGTGGAGATCGTGCGGAGACGGTAGCAGATAGAGCAGGCTTTGCATCCGCCGTCTCCCGGAGCCAACGTCAGGGAGAGGAAGCAACGCCGCCGAGTGCTCGGCGGCCTCGATCATGCACCTATCGGTTCCACTCGAGTCGAATTTTCGTTGATCGGGGCAAATGTCCGCACCGCTTCTTTGGATGAGAAGGTATTTCCGTAGCCAGATTCCTGGAACGCCCACATCGTTCAATCAACGGATAGTTTCGGGGAGGCATCCTCCCCGGCGTCTTCACCCGCCACAATCCGGGATCGGAACAAACACGCACATGCACAGGCCTGTGTCATCGTTTCGCAGGCATCTCGGGATGGTGCACGGGTCGAGGTCGTCACAACGGCAATCGCGTACGGTCTGGCAAGTGAGAACGGGGGTGCGCGGTGTTGCAGACGCCGAGGCGGTGGCTGTCGCTGTCGCCGTGGCTGTCGGTCCATCGGGTGATGCCGAGGCTGTTGCGGTCGCGGTCGGCGGCTCGGGCGATGACGACGCACTTGCGGTTGCGGTCGCGGTGGGTAGCTCGGGCGATGACGACGCACTCGCCGTGGCAGTGCTAGTCGGCGTGGGTGTCGGCGCCGGCGGGGTTTCTAGATCCTCGATGTCGAGTCGAAGCAGCACCCCGGAGCCGCTCGTCATGGCGAAGGACGCAAAGATCTCGGCGCGCGGTTGGTCTTGGCTCGCATCCGACGTGGGATCACTCGCGACCTGATTGCTGAACTCCGCTTGCACGACTGCGGCGGCAACCGTGAACACCGCAAGCACAATGATCGATCCGCTTGCCCAGGTGCGGCGCCGGATCTGCCGGCAAGCAACGACGGTAAGCGCGACGAGCGCGGTGAAGATCGCCATCGCGGAAAGGGTCGGCGCTGGGGACGCGAGCGTCAACGCGACGGTGATGGCGCCGCCTCGAGAGGTTCCGTCACTGCTGACGAGGATGTCCTCGGATCCATCCGCCGAGCGTGCGTAGTGCGCCAGCCTAATCGAGGTTGTCCCGGCGAGGACGCTCGCGGGAATCGCGATGATGATCGAATCCGCATCGAGGAAGCCTGTGTTCAGCTCCAGGTCGACACCCGACAACGCGACGGGGGTCGCGAATCCACTGCCGTCACAGGTCGCCAGCTCTGCCGACAATACCTGCGGCGGGATCTGCGATGAGTCGACTTGGACTGTCGCCTCCAGCTCGAACCCTGGGACCGAGCCTGGCGAGACGCCTCCAAGGTCGAAGTCGCAACCAGTCGACGGGGTATTGCCGAGGTCGATTCCGGTCCGGTAGGTCCCGATCTCCGGTGCGCCGGCGCTGGCTGAAGCCGCCAGCACGAGGGACACGACAAAGGCCCATGCTGTGATCGAGTGCTTGCTCATACGAGAGGTTTCCCTGTTCCGGAGTCGATCGAGCCTTTGGAGCGGCGGCACCCAAAGGCGTTGCCGTCGTGAGTTCGATGCGAAACGCAGTAGTTATCCCAAAAAAAACCTATGAAATCCATACAGTTTTGGCTGAGCGGCGACGCGGGGACGACGGTCCTGGCATCGGGAGAGCTCCATGCGTTTCCCCGCTTAGGGGAAGACGATCGGCGACCCGGGCGCGAAGGTTCCTAGCTCGAACGCTGTAGTATCCGCAGGGCAGCTGGAAAGCGACTCGGACGAAAGCGGAACAGACGGCAGCGTTCAACGCGAAGACGCCTTCCGCTGGTCCCTCTCCTCGAAGCATGCAACCGTACCCCCGGTGAGGTCAGACATACCGTCGACAAGCCCCAAGGGCGCTTGCGCTGTGCGAGCGCCAACACCCATTTCACACGCACTGCCATCGCGAAAACCAAGGCGCGCCGCGCTCAGCGTGGCAGCCCTCTCCGCCGTTTTCGCTTCGTGCCTCGCGACGGACGGCTTGGGAGCGCCCCAAATCGCCAACGGCAGGCGGGAGCTGGGCGTCATCTTCGTCAGCAACGGCTCCGGCGGACCGCCGCCTTCGCAGGTCGGCCGTTACGAAAAGTTCGAGATCGCCCTCCACGTCACCGGGCGGGCATTCGACCGCAGAGGCCAACCGACCGAACCGGCCCCGCCGACCCGCAACCCCTATATGCCCTTCGATCCGGAGCCGCTTCCGGGAATCCCCGAAGGGATCAACGTCGACCTGTTGCTGATCCCTCCGGGGACGGCCGAGCCTCGGACAGTCGACGGATGGCGCGACACAGCGCTGCGGGCGCCTTGCTTCTACTTTCGGCCGTACGACGCCGAAACCCTATCGCCTCGCGCAGCCGAGGCGTGGACGCTCCAGGCCGCCGTCGACTGGCGCTGCCGTTTTGCGCCGGAAGTGACCGCCGAGTGGCGCTACAGGATTCTCGTCGAGGACAGGGACGGCAGCGTCCTCGAGCCGAGCATCGAGTCGGAGGCGCACCGCTTTCACTGCCGGGAGTCCGGGAGCCCGGGTTTCGTCCGTGTTTCCCGAACCGACCCGCGCTTTTTTGAGCACACGGACGGAACTCCGTTTCGCGAGCCGTTGATCAACACCGAAACCGGCAACCCGCCCAACTCACGCGAACGCATCCGTTCCACCATTCCCGACCTCGCACGCAAGGGCATTCGCTTCGTGCGTTGGTTCCCAACCGAGCAAGGAGCGAACTGGAATCTCGTGCCATTCGCCGGCAGCGTAAACCCTACGTGGGGCTTTCACGGCGACATCCGCTTTGCCGAATCCGAGGATCGGCCAATCAAGGGCTGGGTTTCCACGGACCGGATCTCTTTCCTGCCCCATTACCGCAGCGAGTATCTCAGAATCCCTCAGGGCGAGGGTATCCTGGGCGCCGGCCAAGCTCACAAGTTCTCGATCGACCTCAGGGCAAGTAGCCGAAGCTCCAACGAAATCGACCATCCCGTCCTACGACTCGAGATCGAGAGCCTCCCAGAGAACACCGGCGACAGTCCAGTTCTGCTGACCTACGACTTGTGTTTCGGCCACGAGACCTCACCGCCGTATCATCTACGCAACGGAAGCGGCGGGCGACAGCTGTACGAAGTCATCGAGCTCTCGGGCCAGCTCGGTGACACCGGCAACGGGCTCGGGATTTCCCGCATCTCAGTACCGGATATTCTCAACCCGAGCCCGCACGGCGATCGCATGCTGGCAAGCGGGATCGCGTTGGTCGACGAAGCAGGCGAGGTGCGCGACTTCATCAGCTTCGGTGGGGTGCTCACGCCCGAGCACGGCGCTGCCGCAGGCCATACCAGCCGCGCGATTGGCGCATCCCAATCGAACCGGACTCCACCCGGCACCTCGCTCCAGCTAGACGACCGAGGCCAATGGAACCTCCATCCGAGGACCTTCGGCGAAGCCAAGCCAGACCAGAAGCGCCCGATCGACGGCGAGGTGTTCATCAACGAAGTCCACTACAACAACTCGCATACGCGGGATCGCCATAACGCCTGGATCGGGGACGTCGGAGAAGGCGTCGAGCTGGTCGCCGCGAGCGGAACCTCTCTGGACGGCTGGCGACTCGAGCTCTACAGCGCCGCCGCCGGGATTCGCGCGCTCGACAAGTGCGACCATATCGCTCCGCCTGACGCGGTAGACGAGATTGGACTCTTCGCGACGATCCGCTCCGAGGGAGCTCGACTGCGCGTCCGCGGCCTGTACACCACGTCCAACCGAGTCGATGGCGGCGGCGCCGACGAGTACCGCGACTCTCACGTACCGCAGCCGTACAATCGCCCCAAGGGCGACATCGCGCTCCACTCCATCGCACTGCGCCCCATAGCCGACGACGGCCGAGTAGGGCTAAACCTACTCGGTCGCTCCAATCCCGACACCTTGCGCTACGTCGACCCGGTCGCTGCGGCGCAGCTCGACGAACTCTTCCGACTCTCAGAGCAGCACGGTGTCTTTCACAAGCTCCCATTGTTTCGAAAGCAAGACTCGCTGCTCAGCTGTTTCGATTCGGCCGGTCGGCTCAACGCCGCTTCGTGCTCGACCGAGAACTTCTACGAGAATCCGTGGGCACAACGACTGCGAGACGCCTATATACGCTACTTCGTAGCCCGCTGGTCCTATTCGACCGCCCTGCACTCACTCGAGATTGCCAACGAGAATCCCGCCAGCGACGATCCGGCCGCGCCGGGCAACGCCGCCGCCCTGCGCTTCGCCGACACCGTGAATCGGCTCTCGCCACGTAAGGTCCTGATCTCCAACTCTTTCGACCGCCACTTTCCGCTCGGGTTCTGGAAGGATCCGCGGATGGACTACGCCGACTTGCACCGTTACGCCTGCGAAGATTGCAACGACTCGGGCACGTCCGAGCTGTGGCGCGACTCCGCAGCCTATGTGCGAGAGTGCGCGCGGACGATCGGCAGGATCCGACTCGGCAAACCGATCGTGCGCGGAGAAGGCGGCGTCTGGCAACGGCAGGGCGTACCGCACCCGTCTCTCTATCGAGATTCGGGCGCTCACACCGACGTGTACTTTCACAAGAAGCTATGGGCGCAACTCGGCGTGCTCGGCGCCGGCTGCGACGGCGAGTGGTACGCCAACCTGGCGGGACGGAAAGACGGCTGGCCGAGCTTTCGCGCCTACTCCGCGTTCGCGGACTCCGAAGCGGTCCCCCGCTCGCTCACGGCAGCGGCAATCGGCAGCGATCTCGCCGAGCGGGAAGCGATCGAGGTCGTGCCGATCGAGGGCCCTGCCGATGACTTGCGTGCGTGGGGGCGCCGCTGGATCGATCGCGAAGGCACATCCCGATACGCCTCCATCTGGGTCGACCACGCGCAACACACATGGCACAGCATCGTGACCGGCACGGCAGGCGATCGCGTACCCATCACCGCCGACCTGCGTGTCGGCGGATTCGCGCCCGGCGACTACGAGACCCTGTGGTGGGACACCCACCGGGGGCAGGCTCTCGGAAAGCCCAGCCGGCTGCAGGCAGTCGATGGCACCGTTGTCGTGCGCGTCACGAACCTCAACGATGACAGGGCCTTGCGGATCACCCCAGCACACCGTCGAGGTGATTTGGACTTGACAAGATAGCCGGTCAGGGGGCACGGTGTCCCCGACTCGGGTCTGCCTTCTATTCCGACCCTTCTGAATGATGACGCGCGCGAAAGAGCTTCTCTTCATCCTGTCGCTTCTCGGGGTCAACGCGCTCGTTCTCACCCAGGGAACCGGTGTCATCTACGAAGCGTTCAGCTGGAAGGCCTTCGCCCTGGTTTACGAGGATACCGGCAACGGTCCGTTTACCGGTGATCCGGTCGCCGACCCCGACGGAGACTCTCTCAAGGGAGGCCAGCACGACCCTGGGATCAACTTCGACATCTTCAACCCGACCGGTTGTCTCTACAACGAAGCGACGGGTGTCATCGTCGCCGGCGGCTCGGTTACGACCTCGGGCACGACCAATCTGAACAAGGGCGGCGACCCGATGAACGGCTCACTCGGATGCTACGCGTTCGAGTACACTGTCCGAATGCCGGGCACCTTCACGTTGACCATCACGCCGCCGACCGACTGCGTCGTCTCGACGACCTGCCCGGACCAGGGCCTGCTCACGACGAGCACGCTCGGCGGCGTCGACCAACCACCATTCTCGATCGGCAACTTCCCAGACGCCGCCCTCACCATGGTACCCGCCGCCTGCACGGACTGGTACAGCCAAATCCTGCCAGATCGCCTCGACAAAGACGGCGATCCGCGCGCCGTCATCAACAACAACATCGCGCTCGATTGCAGCGGTCGTTGCGGCAACAGCGTCATCAATACCGAAGTGGGCGAGCAGTGCGACGACGGTAATGGACTCAGCGGCGACGGCTGCGACGAAGATTGCCTGGGCCCCGAAGACGGCTTCACCTGCCCCGGCAGCCCCGGTGCCTGCTCGCCGATCTGCGGCGACAGCATGGTCGTAATGGGCGAGACCTGTGACGACGGCAACACCAACCCCGGAGACGGTTGCGACGGCAGCTGCATGACCGAGGACGGCTTCGTCTGCCCGTCGAGCGGTGGCGCATGCTCGCCGGACTGCGGTGACGGCATGATCGTCGTCGGGGAAACCTGTGACGATGGCAACACCACGCCGGGCGACGGTTGCGACGACACCTGTATGGGTCCGGAAACCGGCTTCACCTGCCCGACGCCGGGTTCGCCGTGCGTACCGATCTGCGGCGACGGCATGGTCCTCGGCAACGAGACCTGCGACGACGGCAACACCACGCCGGGCGACGGTTGCGACGACACCTGTATGGGCCCGGAAACCGGCTTCACCTGTCCGACGCCGGGTTCGCCATGCGTACCCATCTGCGGCGACGGCATGGTCCTCGGCAGCGAGACCTGCGACGACGGCAACACCACCGCGGGCGACGGTTGCGACGACTCCTGTATGGGCCCCGAGCCCGGCTTCACCTGCCCCACTCCCGGGACGCCCTGCGAGCCGATCTGCGGCGACGGCATGGTAGTCCTCGGCGAAGTCTGCGATGACGGCAACCTGTCGAACCAGGACGGCTGCCTGAACGACTGTTCGCTGGCCACCTGCGGCGACGGCTTCGTATGTAGCGATGCCGCGACCTGCACCTCCGGACCGGACGACGGAGTCGAAGGTTGCGACGACGGCGACAACTTCGCAGACACGTTTTGCACCGCCGACTGCGCTCTCCAGGTGACTCCGTCACCGGCGCTCGATCGCAACGCGATCGCTGTCGCGACGCTGACTCTCCTGTTGCTGGGAGCTTTCTCAATGCGCAGGCTGCGCACGAGTGGCCAGCACGCTTCGCGTCGCAAACTCCATCGATAGGCTCTCTCGCGCGGGCGGACCACCTCCCCCGCAACCAAGCCGATGGATCTAGATCGTCCTTCGGTGCGCCCAGTCGACCGCAGTCGCAACGATGTAGTCGAGGTCCGAGACCCTTGGCGACCAATCCAAGTGCTCGCCCAGCGCGCTTGCGTCCGCGATCAGCGTCGGAGGGTCTCCCGGCCGGCGATCCTTGAAATCGAATCTCGGCGCGATCCCGAGGCGGCTCGCTACGGTTTCGACCACCTCGCGCACCGAATGCCCGCGACCGGTACCGACGTTGAAACTGCGGCCGGATTCCAGATTCTCGGCCTCCAGGGCCCGAACATGCGCATCGGCGAGGTCGTCGACGTGCACGTAGTCGCGCACACAGGTGCCGTCGGGGGTCGGGTAGTCGTTGCCGTAGATTTGGACGTTGCCGCCGCCGGCCAAAGCCTCGATCGCACGCGGGATCAGGTGTTCCTCGGGGTCGTGCTCTTCTCCAACGCCCCACTCGGGATTCGCACCGGCCGCATTAAAGTAGCGCAGGGCGGTCGATCGGAAACCGACCGCCCTTGCCGCGGTGTGCAGCAAGCGCTCGAAAGCGAGCTTGGACGCGCCATACGGAGTCGTCGGTTTCAGAGGGCTGTCCTCCCGGATGGGAACGACCTCGGCGTTGCCGTACACCGCCGCCGTCGACGAGAACAGAAACGCCCGGACAGGGTATCGTGCGCAAGCGACCAGCAGACTCGCCCCGCTGCGCAGGTTGTTGTCCCAATACACCTCCGGATGGCGCACCGACTCGGCGACGCTCGCCGAACCGGCCAAATGGACGACGCCGTCGGGCCGGTAGCGTTCGAAGACACCGCAGATCCTTTCGGTATCCTCGAGCGCAACCTTCTCAAAGACGAGGTCGCCTACACGCGACGCCGAGGCAGCCCGCAGATCGTCGACGACGATCGCCTCGTGCCCGGCCAAGCGCAAGGCCCGAGCCACGTGCGCACCGATGTACCCGGCTCCACCGGTGACGACTACCCGCATGACTGCCTCCCATCCGACACGCTGCTTTGATAGGGAGAAGGCCCGAGAAATGGAAGGGCCCTGCCGAAGGTCGATCCGCTTACGCGCCCTACCCGATGCTTGAGATGAGCAGCGCCAACCAACCCCCCCTACGCATCCTCTTCGTCACGCCGTATGTCCCGTCGCGGCTGCGACCTCGCCCCTACCATCTCATCCGGGAGTTGTTGACGTTGGGACACCGCGTCTTGCTATACGCCATAGGCGACGAGCAAGACGATCAACCCGCCATCGAAGAAGTGCGATCGAGCGGCGTCGATATTCGCGTCTTTCCGGTGTCTCTAGTGCGTTCGCTGCGCAACTGCGCCCGGGCGGTCGCCGAAGACCTCCCCTTCCAGGCTGCCGTCAGCGCTTCGCCGGAGCTCAACCAAGCGGTCGGGCGAGCCTGCCGAGAAGACTTCGACATCCTTCACCTCGAACATCTACGCAGCGCCATGGCGGCGCCAACCCCTTCCCCGATCCCGACCGTCTTCGACTCGGTCGATTGCATCACCAGGCTTTGGAAGGCCGCACGCACCCACCGGCCACACGGTCGCGGCGCCGCGCTGGCCCGGATCGACCTCGAACGAACCCGCCGTTTCGAGGCGGGCCTTACAAGTCGATTCGCGCGAGTGCTGGTCAGCAGCTCGGCCGATCGCAACGCCCTTACCGAGCTCGGGGCGACCGCGGATGCTTCGATCCGCGTCTTACCCAATGGCGTCGACATCGACTACTTCCACCCCTCGACACGCGACCGCGATCCGGCAACCCTGGTCTTCGTCGGACGCATGTCGTACCACGCCAACATTGCCGCCGCGCACCGTTTGCTGACCGAGATCGCCCCTCGGATTTGGCGGCGACATCCGGAGACTCGCATCCGCGTCGTCGGCCAGGGTCCGCCGCGTTGGTTGCGAGCATTGGCCCGCTCACTCGGCCCGCGAGTGACGTTGACGGGGTATGTTCCCGACGTCCGTGAGTCGCTCAACGAGGCCACGATGGCGGTCGTGCCGCTCGTCTATGCAGTCGGTATTCAGAACAAAATCCTCGAGGCGATGTCGACCGCGACGCCGGTGGTGTGCTCCGCATCGCCGCTCGACAGCATCGCGGCGGAGCCCGGACGCCACCTTCTCAGCGGCTCGAGCAGCGATGAGATCGCCGACTGCGTCCTCGAGCTTCTCTCCAACCCCACGCAACGGGCAGAGATCGGAAACGCAGGCAGGGAGTACGTCGCCACGCATCATCGATGGCGCGACAGCGCCAAGACTCTCGAGGCGACCTACCGAGAGTTGATCGGTTCCGCCCGCGTGGGAGCAGCCTGAGTGCTGTCCCGAGCGAGCGCCGGCTGGCGGCGCAAGAGAGCGATGGATGTCGCGCTCGGCAGTGCGTTGCTGATCGCAGCCGGCCCCATCTTGCTGGGGGTATCGATGCTGGTCGCCCTCACCTCCTCTTTTCCGATCATCTATCGCCGACGCGTCGTCGGACTCGACGGGGTCGAGTTCGACGCGTTCAAGTTCCGCACAATGGTCGCCGAAGCCGACGAGGTCTTGCGCCGCGATCCCGAGCTGCAACGTGAGTTCGAGGTCAACTTCAAGCTGCGCGACGATCCGCGCGTGACCCGCTTCGGTGCCTATCTGCGCAAATCCAGCCTCGACGAGCTACCTCAGCTCATCAACGTCGTGCGCGGACAGATGAGCCTGGTCGGCCCCCGCATCATCGTTGCCGAGGAAATGCCTCGCTACGGCGCCATGCTCGACAAACGCCTGCGCGTACGCCCGGGGCTCACCGGCTTGTGGCAGGTCAGCGGTCGCCAGGAACAGTCGTACGAGGAACGCGCCCAACTCGACAGCCGATACATCGATCGATGGTCACTGCTCGGAGACCTCGCGATCCTTCTTCGCACCGTCCCTGCCGTCCTTCGAAGACGCGGGGCATTCTGAGAAGGAGGCGCTGGACAGGACGGCCTCGCTACGGCATCCAACTGGTTGTAAGAATGCAGAAGACCGGGAAATCTTCGATCGCCGACGCCGGCCTCTACCTCCAGCGCCAGGCCGACTCTGCGGGGCGCTACGTGCTCGAGCAAACGGTACAGTCGCTATTCGGCTGGATTCCCACCGCGCTCGGCATCGGCATACGAGCCATCGCCTATCGCTCGATCCTGAGCATGCGCGGCGTGGCGGCAATCGAAAAGGGCGTGCGCCTGCGCTTCGCCAACCGACTCGCCCTCGGGGCGGGCAGCTACCTCGACCAAGGCGTCTACATCCACGCCTGCCCAAACGGCGTGCAGATCGGCGACGGCACGATGGTGATGCATGGTGCAGTGCTACACGTCTACAACTTTCGTCGCCTACCCAAGGCGGGGATCCGTATCGGGCGCGATAGCCTGATCGGCGAGTACTCGGTGATCCGCGGCCAGGGCGGCGTCTCGATTGGCGACCGGGTCTACGCGTCGCCGATGACACAGATCCTCGCGGTCGATCACGTCTTCGACGATCCGCAACGACCCTTCGTCGAGCAGGGGATCACCGCCCAGGGCATCGAGATCGAGGATGACGTCTGGATCGGAGGCGGCGCAATCGTCACCGATGGAGTTCGCATCGGGCGGGGCGCCGTGGTCGCCGCCGGTGCGGTGGTCTCGAGCGACGTCCCGCCGCACAGTGTCGTCGCTGGCGTCCCGGCACGGGTAGTGCGTAAGGTAGGCGAGGATCACGCGTCGCTGCGCGACCGCACGGTCTATTTCTGAGTCGATATGAAAGCCGGCGCCCAGAGCCAGAACCCGGTCGAGCGAATCCCAATTCTCTCGGTCGTGATGCCCGCCCTCAACGAGGAAGACTCGATCGCAGCCGTGGTCGGGCGAATTCTCGCGCAGCGCGAGGACCTCGCCGCCGGCGGCGTCGACGATATCGAAGTCGTCGTCATCAACGACGGCTCGCGCGACACGACCGGCATGCGGGCGCGCAAGGCGGGGGCTCGCGTCATCGATCACCCGTTCAATCGCGGCTACGGCGCCGCCCTCAAGACCGGAATCGCCGAAGCGCGTGGCGACTGGATCGCCTTTCTCGATGCCGATGGGACCTATCCTCCCGAGTCCTTACCCGACCTACTGGCCGCTGCGGTCGACGGCGCCGAGATCGCAATCGGCTGCCGCATGGGCAACTCCGAAAACGGCATGCCGACGACCCGCCGGGTTGGCAATCGACTGTTCGCCGGCCTGGTCAGCGTGCTCGGCGGCGCGCGGGTGAACGATTGCGCGAGCGGGATGCGGGTGTTTCGCCGAGAAGTGCTCGAACGCGTACAACCCCTACCCGACGGCCTCCACTTCACACCGATCATGACCTTGCGAGCTCTCCACGAGGGCGTCGATCTCGCCGAAGTCCCGATCCCCTACGCGGAGCGCGTCGGACAATCGAAGCTGAGCGTCGTCTTCGACGGTGCCCATTTTCTGCGCTCCATCCTCGCCACGACCTTCTCGTACAGCCCGGTCCGAGTCCTCGGCGGTTTTGGTCTGATCGCCTTGACGGTCGCCGCGGGAATTGGACTCGCCATTCTCGCCGCACGGCTTCGAGGCGTCACGACGCTGGGGCCGCTCGGTGTCGCGGCCGCCTACGTAGCGCTGGTCAGCGCCGTCGCAGGCGTGAGCCTGTTCGGCCTGGGCGCCACCTTCAACTACCTACTGTCGCTGCTGCGCAACCGCTGGCAACGAGAGGGACCCTTCGGCGCACCCGTCTTCGGCTCGCCACTCGAGCGACATTTCGGCTGGCTCGGCGGCGCGTCGATCGGCGGGGGAGTTGCGCTGGCCGCCGCCGTTCTCGCTCTGGGCGGCTTCGGATGGCCGATCGAACGACTGTGGCTCTACCTGCTCGGCAGCGCGCTGCTGATTCTGGTCGGGATTCAGCTGCTGGTTTCCTGGGTGGTGATGAAGATACTGGCCGACATCGCCGAGCGCGAGATCGGCGGCGACCGCCGAGGTCCATCGTGAGCGACGCGCCTCGCGACAATCTCGGGACGCGGCGGATCGTCAAGCTCCCCGATGCGCGCTACCCAGACGCCGACGACATCGCCCGGCGCCAGCGCTCGGAGGAGCCATCCAAATGCGACGTCCTGCTGGTCAATCCACCCGCTCCAGACGGTGGCATCTGGATTCGGAGCCAGCACAGGGTCGGGCGACGCAGCCGCGAGAATATGATCTGGCCGCAGATCGGGCTGGCCCAGCTCGCCGCCCTCCTTCTTCCCGACTACTCGGTGTCGATCATCGACGCGATCGCCGAGCGCATGTCCTGGGAGGACTTTGAAGATCGGCTGCGACGACTGCGGCCACGCTACTACCTGACCCAGGTCAGTGCACCGACTCTGACCAACGACATGTACGGCGTCTTCCTGGCTCGCAGTCTGGGAACCGTCACCATGGCCTTCGGAACCCACGTGACACCGATGGCGCGAGAGACGCTCGAGGCATTCCCCGCACTGGACTACGTCTTGCGCGGGGAACCCGAGCTGACGCTGCGCGAGCTCGTCGACACACTCGAGGTGGACGACGGGCGCTGGAAGATTGATGACGGCGATCGCCTCCGAGACGCCCGCAGCGGCGAAGCGGCATCCCGTTTCGAGGAATTGAGACCGCTTTGGAGTGGCGGGGCCCCCAACTGGCGCCCGGCTTGGGCAGACGCCACCGACGACAAGAGTCCAATCGCTTCCGTGCGCGGGCTTGCGCGGCGTGAGGGCGGCGACATCGTCGTCAACCAGGATCGTCCGTTCTTCGCCAGTCTCGACGATCTTCCCATGCCGCTCCACCACCTACTTCCCTTCGACAAGTACCGTGCTCCTACCATCAACGGCCCGTACTCCTTCATCGTCACCAGTCGAGGTTGCCCGGCGGGATGCAAGTACTGCATCAAGCACGTCAGCTATCAGTACTCGGTGCGACTGCGCTCCCCCGCGCTTCTGGTCGAGGAAATGAAGATCCTGCGAGAGCTCGGCGTACGGCACGTGCACATGTACGCCGATCTCTTCACGGTCAACCGCGAACAAGTCGTGGAGCTGTGCAAACGCATCGTGGATGCGGAGCTCGACCTTTCCTGGACGTGCAACAGCCGCGTCGACTACGTCGACGAGGAGATGCTGTCCTGGATGGGGCGCGCCGGCTGCTCACTGATCGCGTGGGGCATCGAGAGCGGCAACGAACAAGTTCTCAAGCAGGCCCACAAGGGATACAAGATCGAGCAGGCCGGGCGGGCTCTGCGCTGGGCCAAGTCGGCCGGGATTCAAAACTGGGGTTACTTCATCATCGGTCTTCCCGGGGAAACGGTGCAGACGATCCGCGAGACCATCGACGTCGCCAAGAAGCTCCCGCTCGACATCGCTCTGTTCCACATCGCCGCCCCCTACCCGGGCACGCCATTCTTCTTCGAAGTAGTGGAGAACGGCTGGTTTCGGCCAGGAACGAACTGGGAGCAGGTCGACATGGATCAGGAGACGGTGCTCGACTATGCGGAGCTCAAAGCCGAGGACCTCGCTTATTGGCAGAAGCGCGCGTTCCGCGAGTGGGCGCTGCGACCCGGACCGATCTGGACGTTTCTCAAGAGTATGAACTCCTGGGCCGGGTTGAAGAGTGGCATCGACATCGGCCTCCAGTCCTTCGGGTGGATTCGGGGCTAAATTGCCCTGCCCCCCACGCTACGGTTGGCGGTAGCAGCCGATGTTGCGTGATCCCCTGGAACTGCTGGCGAGCGCGACCGTGCTGGCCGTCTACCTGGCCGTGCTGGTCCAAATGCCGACGGGCGCGTTCTGGACCCCCGACGAGGGCGCCAAGTTCATCCAAATGCGCACGCTCGGCTGGGACGGCGGCCCGTCGTACTCGATTCCCTACGCCGGCATCACGCTCGACCCGGAACGCGAGCTCTATCCCACCGCCTGCCGACACGAAGACCTCTACCCGGTAGAGGTAGGAGATTCGGTCCGCTTTCACTGGCCGATCTGGTTTCCGCTCGCGACTTCGTTCGCCGTTTCCCTGTTTGGCGGTACCGGCGTATTCGTCATCCCGCTTCTCGCTGGTTGGTTGACGGCATTCCTGTGTGGAGCGCTGGTTCGGCACCACGACCGGCGGCTGGCCCCGCTCGCCATCGCCGTCGTCGGCATGGCCAGTCCGGTGTTCTTCTACAGCCTGACCTTCTGGGAACACACCCCCGCAGCTCTCTTGTCGCTCGGCGCACTCGCCGTCGCGGCACGCGACCGGCCGCTTTCCCTTCGGCCCGTCCTCGCCGCCGGATCGCTCCTCTTGGGTGCGATCGTGCTGCGGGTCGAGATGTTCGCATTCGCGCTCGCCCTCGCCATGGCGTGGTGGCTGGTCCGGGGGAGCCCGGATATGCTTCCAGCCTGGCTGCGGGGCCGTGGTACGGTGCCCGTTGCGGTGGCGTCGCTGGCGATCCTCGGCTTGCTGGTGATCGTCTCGGGATCGCTGACGTGGCGACACCAGTGGTTGTTCGGCGCCCTACCGCGCTATCTCCTCGGCAACTTGGCCAAGCTCCCTCATCTGCCGGAAATTCTGGTCGCGATGTTGATCAACTCGCCTGCGCAACAGGGACCGGT
>JANQHZ010000045.1 GCA_028282445.1 Candidatus Binatia bacterium
TCGGTGCGCGCTTCTCCATGTTGGCAGTCACCGCCTCGATCTGATTCGGCTTGCCGATCAGCGCCGCCTGCGCGCGCGCCTCGCTGCGCAGCCCTTCCTCGAGACTCGAGTACATTGCACCGTCGAGCAAAGCCTTCGCCGAGCGAATTGCGTTCGGCGACTTGGTGGCGATCTCCGTAGCCATCGCCATCGCCTTGTCGAACGGGCTATCGCTGACGTGGGTCACGATACCGATCTCGCTGGCTTCGCGACCCTCGACGATCCGACCGGTAAAGGTCAGTTCCTTCGCGATGTCGAGACGAACCAGATGACGGAGGGTCTGGGTGCCGGTCATGTCGGGAATCAGTCCCCACTTGACCTCCATCACCGAGAATCGCGCGTCCTGCGCGGCGATGCGAATGTCGGCACCGAGCGCAATCTGGAAGCCGCCGCCGAATGCAACTCCGTGTACGGCCGCGATCACCGGCACCGGCAGCGTCATCCACACATAAGCAGCCTGTTGAGCCAGCGTAGCCGGACTGTCGTTCGGTGTCCCGAGCAATCCGCCAACCGACTTCCCCTCGCCGCCGCCGCTGCTGTCACCTGCTCCCATCGCCATGAAGCTGGCGAAATCCAAACCGGCGCAGAAACCGCGCCCCTCGCCCGATAGAACGACGGCGCGAAGCGAAGGGTCTTTCGCCAGTGCGGTGCCGGTCTCGACCAGACCGACGAACATCGCCTTGTCGAGTGCATTGAGCTTTTCGGGACGGTTGAGACGGACGTCGGCGACGCCGTCGCGAATGTTTACCGATACGCGTTCTGACATCCCGGCATCGTCAACTCTTCCGCGCGACCGGTCAACCCGCGTGCCACAGATGAACACAGATCAACACAGATCGGGCGTCGATCGACTTCGACACCGCCTGCTCGAAGCGAACTCGGGCGACGCAACCGTCGCCCCTACAAGCGAACCAATCAACCCGCACCACCGTAGGGGCGAGGCATCCTCCTTCGCAAAGGCTTCGGAGGACAGGTTGCGTCCCTCAGCCCGGTATTGGGAGGGAGAACCACATCGCCTTACGCCGACACTGTTGGGTCCGAGCAGGTTGTCCGCTACAACGCCAAGCAATCATGCCGAATGAATTCTCGAGACTGCGAGGAGAGCACCGGCTTGCCGTCTACATCGATTTGAAGAGCCCCTACGCATTCATCGCGATCGGTCCGACCCGCTCGATGGCGTTGGAAGTGGGCGTCGAAATCGATTGGCGCCCCTTTACTTTGGACATTCGGAGCTATCTCGGGTCGGCGCGGCTCGACTCCAAGGGCAAAGTTGCTTCTCAAAACCGAACCGAGACCCAATGGTCCGGCGTTCGCTACGCCTACCGCGACGCCCGGCGCTACGCGTCCCTGACCGGCAAGACTCTGCGCGGCACCGAGAAGATCTGGGACTCCAGCCTGGCCGGGATCGCGATGTTGTGGGCCAAGCAGCAGGGACCGGCCGATTTCGATCGATTTCTCGATCGGGCGTACCCACCGTTTTGGCGGCGCGAGCTCGACATCGAGAGTGTCGACGTGCTCGAAGCGACTCTGCAGGACGCGGGAGTCAGCATAGAAGGCTTCCGGGAGTTCGCCGAAGGCGCCGGCCGGCGAGAGCACGACGTCATCAATCGGGAAGCGTTCGACACCGGTGTCTACGGTGTACCGACATACCTCGTCGGCGACGAGATGTGGTTCGGGCGCGAACATCTACCGCGCGTCGCATGGCTGCTTTCCGGTTCGAACGGTCCAGCTCCAGACGTAGCCAACCGCGCTTTCGGAACATGACCTACCTCGCCGACCTCGACAGCGCTCCGCTCACGATCGCGCTCGATCCGCGAAACCCGTTCTGCTACCTCGCGCTCGAACCGGCCATCGCCTTCGGCCACAGCGAAGACGTCGAGATCAACTGGTTGCCCACGACTACCCCCGCTCTGCGCGCACCGAGTCTTCCTCGGGAAGTCGACGACCGGAGCATTCGGCACAAACGCAACCGGGCTCACGCAATCGCGAGAGAGATCGCCACCTATGCGGACGCTCAGGGCTTGGAGATACGCGATCCCTACCGCGAGCCCGACCCGTCGAACGCCCAGCTCGCCTGGCTGTGGGTGCGCGACCGGAATCCCGCGCACTTACCGGATTTCCTGCGCATCCTCTTTCGACGCTACTGGAGTGCCGACCTCGATCCGACCGATCTCGCCGCAATCGCAGCTCTGGTCGAAGAATTCGGTGGCGACGGTGCCGAGTTCGAATCCTGGGCGACCGAGGACGGAGTTTCGGTCGTCACCGCTCTGGCGGAGTCGCTGCGCGAGGTTGGACTGTTTCAGGCACCGGCCTACCTGATCGAAGACGAGGTCTTTTACGGTCGCCAGCACCTGCCGATGATCCGCTGGATCCTGCACGGCCGAAAGGGCCGAGTACCGATTTAGCCGGCAGCGACGGTCGACGTTGACCTCCAGTGCCCTGAGGGCGACGCAACCTGTCCTCCGAAGCCTTGGCGAAGGAGGATGCCTCGCCCGCCGTTGCGAGCTCAAGCTTTTCGTTATTCTCCGGCTGTTAGGTTCGGCGTGGTGGAGATCTCTATCCCGCGGCGATCATCGCTCCGAGCTTGCGCAGCTGGAACGTTCCTCCGCCGAGCGGCAACTCGAGTTGCTTGGCGAGCACGAAGTAGCGGTGCAGCGGATAGTCGCGGTCGACCCCCATGCCGCCGTGCAGGTGCTGCGCGGCGTGAACGACCCGCTGGCCGCCTTCGGCGGCCCAG
>JANQHZ010000049.1 GCA_028282445.1 Candidatus Binatia bacterium
ACGAGCAGTCCAAGCTTTCGCCGATCTCTATGGGAATCCGTGGGTGTGAGCGGCATCGGGCTCGCGACACTAACGCCTGTCGTCGGTCGACGGTAGTCCCGAAAACCGGGGCGTCGCTACGAGTCCAGGCTAAATCACCATCAGCGTAGCTCCGGAAAACGTGAGAAATACGTTCGCGAAGGTATACGTACCCGCGTACCCCAAGGCGGGGACCTCGCTCTTGGCCGCACCTGTGATCACACTGAGCGAGGGTGTGCTCGTCATCGCCCCAGCAATCGACCCCAACAGCAACGCCGGATTCATCTTCAAAACCGTTCTTCCAAATCCGTAGCTCACCAACACCGGCAAGAGCGTCACTGCGACTCCACCGAGAACGAGCTGGGGACCTGCGTTGAACAGGATCTCCGCAAGACCGCCACCTGCACGCAATCCGACGCTACACATGAAGATCGTCAGTCCCAGCTCCATCAACAGGAAACGGGCCGCCGCCGGGACACGCCCAAAAGTCGGGTGAATCGAGCTGAGAAAGCCGATCAGGATCCCCACCATGAGCAAGCCTCCCGCGGAGCCCAGCCCGATGGAAATCTGCCCCAGCTTGAGCACGACGAGCCCGAGCAGGATACCGCCGCAAATCCCGAGTGAGAACGTGAGAAGGTCGGTCTTCTCGACATCCTCCTCAATATAGCCGCAAGCTTCCGCAAACTGCTGGAGCGCCGCATCGACACCCGTGACCTGCAACCGGTCGCCTTTCTGCAAGCGCAGGTCGTCCTGGTAAGTGAGCTCGATCCCCGCCCGGCTGACGCCGGTTACGAAGCATCCGTACTGCGTCGCGATCGCGAGGTCGCGTATCTTTTGCCCCAAGAACTTCTGGTTGAGCACGATGACCCCCGTGCTCTTCACCTGGTAGCTCAGAAGCGTCGGATCGAGGACTTCCTTTCCAGCGAGCTGCTGAAACTCGTGGTGCTCGTTCAAGCCTGCGATCACAGAGACGATATCGCCGTCTTCGAAAACCATATCGGGATCACGATCCAGCACCCTCTCGCCGCGACGGATCTTGAGCGCGACGACCTTATGGCCGCGCTCGGCGCCGATGTCGCCAAGGCGCTTCCCCACCGCCTCGGTTCCGGAAACCCGGTACGCACGCACCACCGGAACGTCTCCACTGACGCGATTCGGCTTCTTCCCCATCCCGCGCTCCTCGCCGAGGCGCCGCGCTTCTTCGGCAAGATCGATTCCGGCCATCCTCGGAAAGAACTGAACGAACATGATCAAGCCCGCGGTTCCGAAGATGTACGTCAGCGCGTACGCCGCGCTCACATTCGCCGCCGCCTCCGATTGGGTCATTCCCGCGGGAAGTACGGCCAGCCCGCTGCGGATTGCATCCTCCGCGCCGGCGAGAGTCGGCGTACTCGTCAGAGCACCCGCGAGGAGGCCCGCGCCGAGGCCCACCTCCAGGTCGAAGTAGGTGGAGATCCCGAGCGTCAGCGACACCGCGGTCGCAGCGGCAACGGCGGAGAGTGCGATGTACTTTGGCCCGTCCTGCATGAACACACCAAAGAAACTCGGACCGGCCTGCAGGCCCACCGAGAAGATGAAGATCGTAAATCCGAACGAAGCGGCGCCCGAGGTCGTTGGAAACCCGAGGTGGCCGAACAACAAGCCCATCAACAATACCCCGGTCGTCGGGCCGAACTCGACTGGTCCGAGTCTGATTCTCCCAACCAGATACCCGAGTCCGATGATCCAAAACGTCAGAAGAAGCGGGTTTTCCTGAAGCAGTTTGGTCGCATCCAACTCCATCGCAGGCTCACTCCTCGCTGAGCTTGCTTACGGTCGGGCCACAGGCCCTCCGCAAGGCAAGGTCGTCCAACATAGAATCGAATACGCCGTCCGCAAGAGCCTTGCCATGCCAGCGCCATCCGGCGGACGGGTCCATCCGCCGCCAAGAATCTCTGTCTAGCGGTGGCAACTCGCGTCGTCCAAGTGCGGATTCATCGGCGGTAATACAACCGCGGACGCGAGCTTTCGGCTCGATTGGACCGCCCTGCGCGCGTCGGCCAGGAGGCGTTCGATCTCGACCAGGTCGATCTCGGCTTGCTCCTCCGCATACAAACCCCGGCTGAGCCGCTCCATTCGCGGTGCGAGATCGTCGACACCACTCCGAGCGACGAGTTCGTCAATAGTCATCCCCGACGCAAAGCGTTCCAGCCAGCGCAGCGCCCCTTCGTAGAAGCGCAACCGGTCGCCATCGCGCGCGGCCCGCCGGATCGCGCGGAAACAGTACGCCTCCGACGAGCGCCACTTCTCGAGCCGGCGCTTGCGCCACTCGGCGATCGACGAACCGACACGACGCCGCAACAATAGGGCCCCGAGAAAGGCAGCGATCATCGTCGCCCCTACCGCGAGAGTAGTCCGCTCCGAAGTGAACGCCGCGGTGACGGTCGCCGATGGCCCGTCGACCGCAAAGTCGAGCGTCGGGATCGTGGTCGAATCGATGCGTCGGCTTTGCCAGTTCCACCACTCCAGAGTCAGGGCGGGAATCTCGTAGCGGCCGCCGCGCTCGAAAACGTAGGTAACCGATTCCTCCCGACGCGCCGGATCTCCATCGTCGACGGTCGGCTGCGACGGGTACGCAGCTACGCCGGGCACATCCATCGATTGCGCCAGCGGCGGGATGAAGATCGCCGGCATCCCATCGAGCTTGGCGATCGTTCGCACCACGACCGCGTCCCCCACCGCGAGCCCCTCACGCTCGCCCTCCACTACACGCTCCAGTGCTAGGCTCGTGCCCGCGAGGAACGGGTCCAGGTTCTCGGCACCGGCAGGGACCTGGGCGCGGAACTCAGGCAGAGGAACCTCGATGTCGAAAACCGCCGCTGCGCTACCGCTCACCGGATCGACGAACTCGACATGGAAGGTCTGCGGCGAGATCGCGTAGCGCGCCGCCGCCAGGGGGTAGATCTCGTACTCTCGCACGATGCCGGACCAAGTCTCGCCTTCGACGCGCTCGCTGGTCGGATAGGAGCTATTCGAAGGGAGCCTCGTGATCGCGCTCGGGATCTCGAAGCTCGGGAATTCCGGCGGGCTCTTGAACCATGTCGGCACCAAGATCGTCACCTTCAGCCGAACTTTCTGCCCGACGCCGACCACTGCGGGGGCGACCTCGGCGCGGACGATCGGCTCGACGGTCGAGGCCGGCGCAGCGATCGCCAAACCCATCGAGAGCACGATCGCCCATAGAGCTCTCATGGCGTTTCCCCGCGACTCGCCTCGACCGCGAATCGAATCTGGAGATAGTCTCGCATCCTCGTATCGACCGAGCGCATCCACTTGTCCGCCGACTTGGCTTCGAGTCGACTGACGTCGTTGATCACCATCTCGGTGCCGTCTTTGCTTTTCTTGTCGAACTTGAACCCGTCGGCGCTTAGCTCGCTCTCGTCACCGGTATCGCTCGCCGCCCGCAGCTGCTCGAGATAGTCGATGACGTAGCGAGCAAGCTCCAGATTGCGCGCGGCCGGCGCGTACACCGGGTCGAGCTTCACCGCCTGCTCATAGGCCGAAACGGCCTGGTGATACTCACGCCCCTTGAGCAACGCGTTGCCGCGGTTGAAGAGCCCGATCGCGGTAGGCACGCGGCCGAAGGCGGCGGCCGCCTCCAAGTACGTTCCCGCATCGTACCCGGCGACTCCCGCCCACATCGGGTCCTCGAAGAGCTCCGCAGCTCCGGGAAAGTCCTTCCGTTCGTAGGCCAAGCGACCACGCTGGTCGGCCGTGAGCCAAAGTGCCGTGAAGTCGCCGCTGCCATACCAGGCGAAAGCGAGTGCCGTGAGCGCAAACGCCGCGACGATCGCGATCTGACGCGAAACGCTCATCGACGCCCCCGTAAAGGATATCTCGACAGCGGAGAGGCGCCGCGTGCGTCGCCCGCACCACAGCGCCTACCGTCGTCACGCCCCCCGGGCGATACGCCGGGGGCGCGTAGGCCTCGTCGCTCGTTGCCGGCGCTCACCATTGCATCGTCCATCCGCGACGAAACCACGCCGCCGTCAGGATCGCGGCGGGCCACACCAACCACCAGCCCTCGTCCTTCCACTGAACGTTCGGATCGTCCTCGGCGGCCTGCTGCAAACGCGATTCGATGCGGCGCATGAGCCGACGCACGTCGGCATCGTCGACGGTCGCCCGCACCAGGGAAGCTCCCGTTTCCGATTCGAAACGGCGCAGCGCCCCGAGATCGATTCGTGTATCCAGTCTTCCGCCACCACGGGAAGTCGCGATCGACCCGTCGGGGAGTAAGGGGACCCCTCCGCGCTCCGTCCCCAGCACCAAGGCCGCCATGGCCGGCGCCGCTTCGGCTTTGGCGAACTCGGCGAGCGCCGGCAGGTCGGCGCGCTCGAAACCGTCGTTCACGAAGAGCAGTGTGCCTCCCACACTCTCGTCGCCCAAAAGCTGGCGAGCGAGAGGCAGAACGGCTCCGGCGTTCGCCCCCTGGCTGGGCATGATCGAGGGGTCGAGGCCTTCCAGAAACGGAGCGAGGATCTTCGCGTCCTCCGTCGGGGGCATCACGATGTGGGCCGAGCCTGCATACGAGATCAACGCGGTACGGGCGCCGGTTCGCCCCTCGATGAGATCGAGGATCTTGAAGCGTGCCCGATCGAGCCGTGTCGGCTGGGTATCGTTGCTGCGCATCGAGTCCGACACCTCGATCGCGACCACCAGAGGCGCGGTTTCGGAGAACCACGGGCTGGGCAATCTGCTCCAAGCCGGTCCTGCGGCCGCCAGAGCACCACAAGCCATGGCGACAGCCAGCAGGTCGACGGGCACGATCCGCCCCCCCCCGCGGCGGCCGACCGTCAGCGCGTCGCGCAGATGGGGAGCGATACCTTCCCGCAAGATCGCTCCGCCGTTCGAGTGTCGGCGCACCAACCACCAGATGCCGGCCACCACCGGAATCGCCAGTAACCACCAGGGGCGAAGGAAATGGAAAGAGGCGAGCGCGTCCGGCATCACGCTCCCCCCGTCCGCTGTCGAAGCAACAGAGCTGCGTATGCCAATACGCCCA
Organism: Candidatus Binatia bacterium; assembly: GCA_028282445.1. Taxonomy (GTDB): domain Bacteria; phylum Desulfobacterota; class Binatia; order HRBIN30; family CADEER01; genus CADEER01. Next base: position 5,063 of record JANQHZ010000049.1, read on the forward strand.
GAACGACCGACACGCCCACCGGCAAGTGCACCAGCGATCGACGCGGCCGATATGACTGGGTACGCACGTCCTGCGGGCGCAACGCGTCGATCCGCCGGTACACGGCGGACAACGCAACCTCGTCGTCGGCGGAGAAGAACTGTCCTCCGCTGCGTTTCGCAACCGCACGAAGCGTATCGAAGTCGACGCGATCTTCGCCGGCTGCCGCGGGATCGCCGACCCCGATCGTGAATATCTCGACGTCCTTCTGGTGCGCGATGTCGGCCGCGTTGATCGGCGTCATCTTGCTGCCGGTGTCGTTGCCGTCGGTCAACAAGATCATGAGCCGCTGGTCGACCTTGCTCGATTCAAAGGTCTTGATGGCCAATCCGATGGCGTCGCCGATCGCCGTATGCGGGCCGGCCATGGCAACCTGCATGAGGCCGACGAGCTTCCGAGCCGTGTCGAGATCGCGGGTGAACGGCAGCTGGACGTATGGACGGGTGCCGAAGACGATCAGTCCGATGCGGTCCCCGTCGCGCGCTGCAATGAACTCGTCGACGACACGTTGTACGACCTCGAGTCGACGCGCAGCCTTCCCTTCCTGATCGGGAAAGTCGACGGTGTCCATGGATCCGGAGAGATCGATCGCAAGCATGATGTCTCGCGCCGCCTCCTCGCGGACGATCGGAGCGCCGACCCACTCTGGCCGCGCGAGAGCAATGAGCAACAGCAACCACACCAGCGAGACGGTCCCGACTTGCAAGACCTCGCGCCGCAGGATCACCGATCCTTCGCCCGCGGTCTGCCCCGACGCTTCGACGAATTGCGCGAAGAAGGGAATCCTCAGGGCGCGTACCCGTTCACGGTGCGGCGGCATCAACCAACGCACGAGTAGCGGCACAGGCAGAAGCGCGAGCAACCACGGGTAGGATAGCTCAAACACTGTGCGCCTCGACCCAACGCCGCGCCACCACCAGCACCCGGTCCATCTCGAGGTCGTCGGCCGACGTCTTGCGATAGGCGAGCTCGGACAGAAGCGGCAGGTCACGCTCGCGCAGCACCACGTCGCCCGCACTCTCGCGCAGGAAGCGTGCCCATCGGGCGCCGTGGAGGGCTGCCACGTCGGCACGCGGATAGGCGGCCAGGGCAGTACGTCGCACGATCGACGCGACCGCGGTCGCGTCGGCCCCGTGTCCCTGTTTCCACCGATCTTCGATCGCCAACAACTCGCGCAGGGCTTGTCGTCGGTATGCGTTGCGCCGGTAGCGGCGCGACCATTGGACGAGCAGGGCCGCGATTACGGCGAGACCAAATCCCGCCAGAATTGCCCAGCCGATCGTCTGCGGGAGCAAGGACACCGGCGCCGGTACGACCACCTCCTCCATCAGCTCCATGAGCTCGGGAAGGTTCAGCCCCTCGAAGCGTGCCCCAGTGGAGGTCGTCACCGGTACCCCCATTCCGGCGCGAACTGCCCGCCGAAAGGTGCGGTGCGATCGAGCGCAACGATCATCCGATCTGCCCCATCAGCCTGCGCAATTGCGGGATCGTCTCCTCGCCCGCACTCAGAGGCAAGACCGACAAGTTCAGCTCGCGCTGCCAATCGAAAATGCGCTGTAGCCGCTGCGAGGAGAACTTCTGGAGCGCCTCGCGAATACGCCTGTCGCCGAAATCGACCTCCACTTGCAACCCACCGTCTCCGACCACCAGCCTGCCCTCGCCGCGCATCTCGCGCGCCATCGGGTCGTGAACGAGCATGAGGATGATGTCGTTGTGACCCGCAAGTCCGGAAAGCCTGCGATGGGTCGTATCGTCGATCGCGTCGAAATCGCTCAGCACGACGATCAGGTGATCGTGCGTCGCCATCCGCCCACTCGCCTTCAACACGTCGTTCAACGAACGGGGTTGCCGAATCGCCTCGCGCTCGGCGTGTAGCTTGCGGTTGAGCCGGGCGATCGACTCGAGCATTGCGTAGAGCGCTCGCCGGCTTCGCTTGGGGCGGATCTCGATCAACTCGTCGTCGTCGAAGACGACGCCTCCAACCCGGTCTCCGGAATTCAAGATCCGAAAAGCCGCCAAAGCCGCAGCCTCCGCCGCAGTTACCGACTTCATGTTGAGCCGAGAGCCGAAGAACATCGACATGCGCTGGTCCACGATCAGTAGGGCCGGCCGATCGCGCTCTTCGGTGAACACGCGAACGTGCGGCTGCCCCGTGCGCGCCGTCACCTTCCAGTCGATCGAGCGAATGTCATCGCCCGGCAGATAGCCGCGAATCTCTTCGAAGTTCAGCCCGCGACCGCGCAGGCGCGAAGAGTGACGCCCGTTGAGCACGCTGCGGGAAGGTTGCCGCGGCAGAAAGCTCAATCCACGCGCCGCACCCTCGAGACCTCGAAGATGTTCGAGCGAGACGTGGATTCGCGGGTCGTCTGAGATCATCGTGCAGAACCCTTTGCCGCCAAGCGCGCCCCCGTGCTTCACCGCACTCTCGGCGCGTCCATGGCGGCGCGATCAGGGCAACGCGACCAGTTCGAGGATCGCGTCGATCACCTTGTCCGGTGAGACCCCCTGCCCCTGAGCTTCGTATGACAGCATGAGCCGGTGACGCAGTACGTCGTGGGCGACGGCGCGAACGTCTTCCGGGTCGACAAAATCGCGCTCTTTCAACCATGCGTGGGTGCGCCCGCAGCGATCCAACCCAAGCGAAGCGCGCGGACTGGCTCCCACATCGATCCAGCTTCGAAGCTGCGGCGAGTATGCTTCCGGCTGCCGAGTCGCGTACACCAAGTCCGCCATGTAGCGCTCGACTGCCTCGGAAACATGGATCTGCCCGATCTCCGCGCGCGCCTCGAAAACAATGTCCTGGTGGATCTTCTCCTGAGAGCCGCGCGCCTTTTCCGCGGATAGGTTGGCGGCGATCTCCTCACGTCGAACCAGTCGAATGACTTCCACTTCGTCCTCGACAGGCGGATACTCGATCTGGACGTGCATGAGGAA
>JANQHZ010000052.1 GCA_028282445.1 Candidatus Binatia bacterium
TCGTCTCTCGACTCACGACCGCCGTCTATCATATGTTGGGCGATGTGCTTTGCGTTGCGACCGTTGGGGTTACGAGGCGGGTGCGACAAGATTGCACCCTGGCGAACGCCCGAGCGTCGAACTCTTGGCTGGGGTGTCTACCGGGGCGATTTCGGGGAGGCGGGCGGCCGGTGGCATGCGCTTTGCTGTGGCTAGGGGCTACAGCGTCGTTTCTCCATTATCCGCGGAAATTTGTTTGGAGGTCATGAATGGATTTGGCAGCTCAGCGAACCAGCGTCAGCGGGCAACCGCAAACCGACCGGGTTCTGGTATTCTCGGTCGATGACGGCCTGTTTGGCGTTCACCTGGACTGGGTCGAGGCCGTCTACGAGGCGATGGCGGTCGAGACGCACCGGGTGCGGGTCGACAAGGGGCCTTGGCATTCGTTCCTCCTCGACGGCGGCGAGCCCGCTCTGATCATCGACTTGCGCGAGGCCTTCGAGGTCTCGGATGTGCTCGGCCAGCCCGAACGCAGCTCCTACGCAGTTATCCAGTCGGGCGGTTATCGCTTGGCAGTCGCGATCGATCAGGTTTTGGGAGTGCAGAACCTCGGGCTCGACGAGCGATCACCGGTGCCGGCGAACCTGCAGCGCGACGGCGGAATTCCGGTCGGTCACATCGTCCACCTCGACGACCGGATCCTGGTCGTCGTGGACCCGCACCGCCTGATCTCGAACCCCCGGCGGCGGGCGCTCGAGCCGATCTGGTCGCGAGCGCGCGACTACGGGCAGCGCTATGTGAAGATGAACGAAGTCTGGGCAGAGCTCTGCTCGAGCCCGAGCGAGGACAACGTTCGCTCGTTCTCGCGCTTGTGCGGACGCAACGGGCGTCCCAAGGCGGCCGCAGCTGCGCGTTCGGTGCTCAAGGCGATGAGCGATCCCGAGGCGGGGCTGCAGACCAACGGTACGATGCCGCCGATGGCCGAGCAGATCGTTGGTGAAGTCATCCGGCGCGCTGCCGCCAAAGCCACGGGGATGGTCGAAGTCGCGGGCGAGCAGGGCCCGGCGGTGGGCGCTCTCTTCGTCTCGGCGGGACGCATCGTCGACGCCCAGTACCGCTCCGAGTGGGGGCGGATGGCACTCAAGAGCTTGCTCGCTCTCGACAGCGGTCGTGTTTCGTTTCACGAGCGCGATCTGGGCGATCAACCGGAGAGGCTGGCGGAGAGCAGTGCGGCCTCTCTGATCTCTTCCTTGGAAGCCGTTGCGTTGGAACAGCGGAAGCGTCGGGCGCGCTGAGGCGCGGCCGATTGACTACGAGGCGATTGAAATGAGTGACCGACCAAAGATTCTAGCCGTCGACGACAGCGCGACCATTCGCAAAGCGATGGAGCTCGTGCTGGATCCGGCCGACTACGACCTGGAGCTGGCCGCCAGCGGCACCGAAGCGGTGAGCAAGGCGAAGGAGTTTCAGCCGGCGGTGATCCTCCTCGACTTTATTCTGCCCGACATGCGCGGCGCCGATGTCTGCCAGCAGCTGATGGAGGACCCGACCACCGCGAATATGCCGGTCGTGCTGGTCGCGGCCAAGGGGGCGGAGATTCGCCAGGCCTACGCCGATATCCCGATCGTCGTCAGCTACATCACCAAACCGTTCACCCCGGCGGGCGTCACCAGCGTGATCGACGAAGCG
>JANQHZ010000066.1 GCA_028282445.1 Candidatus Binatia bacterium
TGATGTTGACGCCTCGAATGAGCTCGCTGACGCTGACGCTGCCGTCGCCGTCGCAATCGCCCGGGCACTGTGCCTGCGCGGTCGTGGCGGTGCCGACGATGCCCAGGAGCAGGGCCAGGCCGGCGAATCGCGCCGTCTGCTTCGAAATTTCTCTGGTTAGTTTACTCATCACTCTCCAACCTCCTTGCCGTATGAATCGTTATTGCGTGGTTGTCGGCTCATGAAGCCTGTGTGAAATCGATGCCGCCTCGTTCGAGTCGGCTGCTTGGTAATCCTTTGGCTGTGCGGTCAAAAGTCGTAGGTCAGGCTGACCCCGAAGGTGACTCCGGTGTAGTACTGCTCGGTGATCAAGGTCCCCAGGGGCTCCAGCGTCCCGTCGGGTTGGAGGTCCGAAACCTCCTGAGTCTCGAGATAGTCGTCGTTGGTGATGTTCTCGACGGCGAGCTTGGTGCGGAAGCGTTCGCCGAACGCTTCCCATTCTCGCAGCCAGACAAAGTCGAGCTGATCGCGTCGCTGGGCTTTGATGTCGTCGGTGCGGTCCTGCTGGAAGGTCGTCCCGGCGGCGACGATGGTCTCTCCGACCGTGTTGTAGAGAATCCGGAAAGTTCCCCAGCGAAAATGATCGTATTGCAGCGCCGTGTTGACGACGAAGGGCGCCTGGTCGGTCAGCGCGCGGTTTTCGTTTGTCACGATCAACTCCGGAAAACCCGGAACCGGCAGCAGTCCCGACACTTCCGATTCGACGAAGGTGAAGTTGAAAAGAAACTCGACGTCGGCGAGGAACGAGACATACGGCCGGATCGGCTCCCACTCGCGTAGGATGGGCACGAGAAAGTTGAAGTTTCTGCGGCTTTCGAGCTCGATGCCCCAGGCGGTCGCCTCTACGGCGTTGGTTCTGGTTTCGATGACGGTCGTCGCGGCCGGGATGGCGCTGAGCTCGATCGGTTTGTCGAGCTCCTTGTAGAACGCACTTACCGACATCAGCTCGAGCGAGGATGGGAACCACTCCCAACGCACGTCATAGTTTCGAATGCTGCTGCTCACCAAGGTCGGATTGCCGCGGAACGCTCTTTCTCCGGGCGCGGTGGGGATCAGGGCTCGGTTCAGCTCGCGGAATTCGGGGCGCGATACGGTCTCACTGAACGCCGCCCGCAGGTTCATTTTGTCGGTCAGCGAATACACCAAGCTGACCGCCGGCATGACGTCGGTGTCCTTGATCGGACGTCGGAACGGGCCGTCGGGCAGCGCACCTTCGACGAAGATGTAGGAGTATTCGAAGCGGGCGCCCCCGATCAGTCGGAGCTTCTCCGCGATCAAGGGGACGTCGAGCATGAGATATCCGGCGGCGACTTCTTGGCTTGCCTTGAAGCGGTCTGTCTCGGCGTTGCCGAGCGGAACCAGGTCGATGCCGCCGGTGCCGAAGTTCACCGGATTGAAGTATTCGTCGGGAGTGACGGTGGTGCTGTCGAAGTTGTTGAGGGCTCCGTTGTCGTCGTAACCGAAGATGCGCAGCTTGAAGTCACGGTCGCGAAACAGATAGGCGGCGCCCATCTTGAGCAGCTTCTCTTTGCCTGCCCACTGCTGGATCCAGGGGATCGGGGTGGTGAACGGAAGCGATACGTCGATCGAGTACTCTTGGAGGGTTTCGTCGAGCTCGCCGAAGAAGCGAGTCGCGAAGCGCGGTTGAAAGATAAAGCCGCCCTCGTCCACTTCCTCCTGGCGCCCGGTGAACTTGCCGTCCGGCTGATCTCGCGTCGTGTAGCCAACTGCGGCCCCTAGATCGACATCGAAGGGGCCTACTCGGTTCTGACTGGTGAGTTGGCCGAAGATGAGCTGGTCCGCCGTGTAGATCGCGCTGGTCGCGTCGATCAGTTGTCCCTGACTCTCGTCGAACCCAATCCCGGACTGCGCGATATCCTGGGACCTGCGGTTGTAGAGAAATCTCAGGTTGACTCGGTGGTCGTTCGAGATCTTGTACGCCGACGTCAGAATCCCGCCCAGGTTGGTCGAAAAAGTGGACGTCATGTAGTCGTACGGATTGGCGGAGATCTCCTCGAACGCGTCGGAGTTCTTGGAGTTGGCGACGATCCTACCGACTGTCTGGTGTTTCGTTCCGTAGGTTGCCGCGAGGTTGACGCCGAGTGGGCCCCAGGTCGTGCCGTAGCCCAGGTCGAGACCGAAGTTGGGCGGCGCGGTCTTGGTGTCGAGGTTCCAGTTCAGCGGCAGTGCCGCGTTCATGCGCCGCTGCTGCAGGTCAGAGCCAATCGAGTTGAGTGTCCGGATTTGCTCGTCCGCGGGGAAGTCTCCCGAGAGCTCGCGGCAGCCGACCCCGAAGCCGAACCAATCCTCCCATCCGCAACCGTCGTAGGTCAGGAAGTCGTCGAAAGTCGTGGCGGTGTTGAAGCCGAGCGACAGCCCGGCAGAGCCTTGCGATTCGAGCGGCGGGTCGGACAGGCGAATGTCGAGCAGGCCACCGGCGAAGTCTCCAGGGAGATCGGGGGTGTAGCTCTTGACCAGGGTCAGAGACTCGATGAAGTCGGCGGGAAACAGGTCGAGCGGCACCACCCGCCGGGTGGGATCGGTGCTCGGCATCTTGGACCGGTTCATGAGCGCCGCGTTGTATCGATCTCCGAGGCCGCGGACGACCAGAAATGACCCGTCTTTGATGGTTACCGAGGGAACCCGGGTGACGACTTCGGCCGCATCGGAGTCGGGCGTCTTCGAGATCGATTCCGCTCCCAGGTTGTCGCTCACGGTCGGGGCCATCTTTCGCTTCAACAGCTGCGTGGCCTCGGACGATTCCGTTACATCCGCGACGACTTCGAGCACCTCGACCGCGGAGTCGCCTCTCGGGGCTAGGGAGGCACTCATGTCGGACTGTCTACCGGCCGTGACCTCGACGTTTTCGATCAACGCGGAGCCGTAGCGCGGTTTGGTAATTCGGACCTCGTAAGTCCCTACCGGTACATCGGTGATCCCGAAGCGACCTTCGAGGTCCGTTTCGGCTCGCCCGTCCTCGGTGCCGACGATCACGACGCTGGCGCCCCCGATGGCTCGACCGGTCGAGCTGTCGAGAACTCGTCCCGCGATCGAACCGGTTTCCTGTGCGGCGACGGTGCCGCCCCATAGAACAAGGCAAAGGGCTGCGGCGAGCCGAATCGAGCGATTTCGAACGGGCATGGATTTGGTTTGTCTTGTCGTCGGTCGTCGGCCGGACATTGCACGGAGATATCCTCCGAGGCCGAGTCCGCTCGCAGCGGACTCGCTGGCTTAGAGACCCCCACACTTCATGGGCCGAGACTAAACCAT
>JANQHZ010000072.1 GCA_028282445.1 Candidatus Binatia bacterium
GATGTGCTGTTCCCCGGCGAGAGCTACATCTACGACAAGCAACACCCGGTACACGAACGCGTCGTGCGTGGTTTGCAAGCGCAGGTGATGGAACGCGACCTTTGGGCCTGTCATCTCGGGCCGGAGCTGGGAGGCAAAGGCTACGGCCAACTGAAGCTCGGGTTGATGAACGAGATCCTCGGTCGCTCGGGGTGGGCGCCGACGGTCTTCGGCTGCCAAGCGCCCGATTCCGGCAATGCGGAGATCTTGGCCCACTACGGTACCGAGGAGCAGAAGAAGGAGTTTTTGGAACCGTTGCTCGCGAGCAAGATTTCGTCTTGTTACTCGATGACCGAACCGCAGGCGGGCTCGGACCCTGGGTTGTTTGAGTGCAGGGCGACTCGTGACGGCGACGATTGGGTCATTCAAGGGGAGAAGTGGTTCTCCTCATGCCTGCGGTTCGCGCGTTTTGCGATCGTCATGGCGGTGACCGATCCGGACGTATCGGTCTACGAGGGAACATCGATGTTCCTGGTTCCGACCGACACGCCTGGGATCAGGTTTCTCCGTCACACCGGGTTGGGGAGCGAAGCCGAAGGGGAGGGCAATCACGCCTACGTCCACTACGACGACGTGCGAGTTCCAGGCGCCAACCTGTTGGGTGGCGAGGGGCAGGCGTTTGCAATTGCTCAGACCAGGCTCGGGGGCGGCCGAATTCACCACGCGATGAGGACTGTCGGTTCGGTGCAACGGGCCTTCGACATGATGTGCGAGCGAGCGGTCAGTAGGCACACGCAGGCTGGGCCGCTCGCCAAGAAGCAGATGGTCCAAGATATGGTGGCCGAGTCTTGGATTCAGCTCCATCAGTTCCGACTGCAGGTTCTGCACGCCGCGTGGACCATCGACCGCGTCGGGGGCAGTCAGGCGCGAACCGAGATCGCCGGGGTGAAAGTCGCTCTGCCGAAGGTGTATCGCGATGTTGCGACGCGAGCGATCCAGATACATGGGTCGATCGGCGTTTCGAACGAGTTGCCGTTGACCAATATGGTGATGGCCTCGTTGGCGCTCGGGCTCGCCGACGGGCCGACCGAAGTGCACAAAGTAACGGTCGCCCGGCGCGTGCTGAAACAGTACGAGCCGCACGCGGGCCTGTTTCCCAGCGAGCATCTGCCGGCGCGACGAGCCGCGGCGGAAGCGAAGTTCGCCGATCTTCTCGAACACGAAGTCGCCAACGGTTGAGGAGGCGTACCGCGACCGGTTGTCGGAGCGATTCCCCAACGGTACGTCTGAGGAGAGGGACCTCGTGAAAACCGACCGCACCCACCGGCGTCGGGGGAGCTCCGACGCAGTCCTCGATCCCGCCATGCTCGGTGCGCTCCTCGACGAAGCGGATGAAGAGGGACTCGGCGTATTGCGCCGGGTGGTGGCGTCCTACTGTAGCGGCAAACTTCAAGACGAGATCGAGCGCAGCGCTGCCACCGCCGATTGGGAGGTCTTGGAGCGCGCGGCCCACAATCTCAAGAGCCTGAGCGCGACCCTGGGGGCGCGCCAGGTTGCCGAGATCGCGGGCGAGCTCGAGGAGGCGGCGGTAGCGCACGACCAAGCCTCGTGTCGGCGGCTGTTGCCGAGGACCGCGAGTCGGCTGGAGCTGGCTTGCAAGGCTCTGGAGGAGACGCCGGTGTTCGATGCCGAGCTGGTCGTAGAGATGCGAAGGGGGCTTGACCGGTCGCAGTAGTCGTGGCGCTCGGCTGCGAGGCGGAATCCCTGGGTGTCTTGCCGCACAAGCCGGATTCTGCCAATTCGGTCGGGGAGAAGGGTATGGCCGCACGATCACAACCGATGACGAGGCCGGCGATCGATGTTCAGCCGATTGCCGGTGCGATGGGGGCGGAGATCCACGGCGTCGATCTGGCGAGCCTGGACGACGCGAGCTTTGCCGAGATCGTCGACGCGTTTCACCGGTTTGGAGCCATCGTCCTACGCAACCAGAAGATCTCCCACGATCAGCACAAGACCTTCGCCCGACGGTTCGGCGCTCTAGAGGTTCATCCGATCGTCGACGGGCTGGCGGGACATCCGGAAATCATCAAGATGCACAAGGCCGCCGGAGACGCCGCGACCTTCGGCGTGGGTTGGCACTCCGACAACTCATTTACCGAGCGGCCGAGCTTGTGCTCCGTTGTCTACGGCGTCACCGTACCGCCTTTTGGCGGCGACACCTTGTTCGCCAATCAGTACCTGGCTTACGAAACCCTGTCGGCCGGGATGCGGCGAATGCTCGACGGGTTGAGTGCGGTGCACAGTGCCAAGTATGCGTACACGGCGCCGACGACGGTCGACAAGTACGAGGGTAAGACGACGATGTCGTATCGCCATACCGAGGCGGTCCAGAGCGAAGTCGTGCACCCGGTGGTGCGAACTCATCCGGACACGGGGCGGCGTGCTCTGTACGTGAATCCGATGTTCACTGTCCGCTTTGCCGACATGACGGAAGCCGAGAGTCGGCCGCTCCTCGACTTCTTGTTTCGCCACGCGTCGCGCGAAGACTTCCAATGCCGTATTCGTTGGCAAGAGGGGTCGGTGACGATGTGGGACAATCGCTGTGTGCAGCACACCGCGCTCGACGACTGCCAAGGCTTCGAGCGCGTCCACTACCGGGTTACGGTCGAAGGGGATCGGCCTCAGTAGGTCGGCCGCAACAAGAGAGAATTTTCACCACAGAGGCCCAGAGGGGATATCCACGGCTGGTTACCTGCTCGAGCACGCCCGACCGCCTCCGCAATTCGTTTCTGGATATGGGCGAAGATCGCAAATACTGGTGAGTTCCCTGTGTCTCCCTGCCTCTGTGGTGAGTAGCCCGTCTTCTTCTTTGCTGAGGTGCCCGGTTCGTCGTTGCGGGCCGTGCCGGAATAGGAAGCGAGCTCTTGCAGCTATTGGTGATCGACGCCTACGACCCGGATGTCCGCGCGGCGCTTCCCGGCGTCGGTTGTACGGAAGCCGGACGGCTCTACGCCGCCGCGATCGGCGACCTTGACGACAGCATCGAGCTGGAGATTCTCCGCAGCGCGGGAGCGCAAGGGCCGCAGCCCGGCCGCACCGTCTCCGAATACGACGGCATCGTCTGGACCGGTTCGAACCTAACGATCCATCGACCGACCGCTCTCGTCGACTTTCAGCTCGACCTGGCGCGGCAGGCCTTTTCGGCAGGGGTACCGCAGTTCGGGTCGTGCTGGGCTCTACACGTCGCCACGGTCGCGGCCGGGGGCCGGTGCGCGCGGAATCCCAAGGGGCGGGAGTTCGGGATCGCGCGCGA
>JANQHZ010000079.1 GCA_028282445.1 Candidatus Binatia bacterium
GGTGTCGATTCTCTCATCACGACATCGGCGATCCAGGCGAAGGCTAAGGCGAGGCGGAGGCTGAGGTTGGTCGGGATGTATCGGGGCTCGGCAACAGCCGGCGCGCTCCGCGCGACCACCAACCTCAGCCTCCGCCTCGCCTCAGCCTTCGCCCTCCTAAGATCAGATCCGTTTCATCGACACCCACCCCCAGGGGCACAGCATTTTTCGGCTTTCGTAAGCCATATGGATCCACAACCGGCTCATTATGAGCTTCGCACCGGCACACTCCACGTGGTACGCTCCGCGGTGGAGGTACGTCGATATGTTTGGTCTAGGAGCAACCGAGCTGATGGTCATCCTCGGGATCGCCTTGGTGGTTTTCGGCCCCGGCAAGCTACCCGAGCTGGGATCGGCGCTCGGCAAGGGCATCAAGGATTTCCGAAAATCGGTCGATGGCATCGAGGGGAAAGAGGAAGAGACGGAGGGCGGCGACGGCGACGAAGCGAAGCCGGAATGAACCGCGCCGGCGTCCGCGCCTGCACCGCCGCAGTCGTCTTGCTCGCGGCGGCGGCAATCGCAGAGACGCCGCGAGAGCGCGCCCAGACCCTGAGCTATCGTGTCGCGTGGAACGGCCTTCCGGCGGCGCGCGCTACGGTGAACATCGCGCCCGAGCAGCACGCCGGCCAGCCGGCGTACACCGTCGAGACGACGGCCAGTACAAACTCTTTCGTCGATCTCTTCTGGCCCTTTCGCGGTATGGCGCGAGTCGTCTTTCTCGCGCGCGATTGGACGCCCCTGCAGTTCTCCTACGATCGCAAAATTCGCGGAGTGCGCTCCCTGACTACGATCGATTTCAGCCCGGCCGGTGATCGCGCCCGCAGCCTCTATGTGAAGGGCGGAGTCACCAAGAAGCAGCTCGACCTTTCCAAACCGGACTTGATCGACCCGATCACCGCCGTCTTCAAGGCACGGCACCAGCCCATCGAGGTCGGCTCGAAGCTGGGCTACGACGTCTTTACCGGCGAATCTCGCTATCGCGTCGACCTCAGGGTGGACGGTCGCGACGAGATCGCGGTCCCGGCCGGAAACTTCTCGGCGCTGCGTGTGACACCGCGCGTGATGAAGATTCGCGGTCACAACAAGCCGCCGGATGAGCGGTTGCGCGGAGCCACGATCTGGATCACCGACGACGCCGAGCGCGTGCTCCTCCGCATCCGCAGCGACGTCTTCATCGGCGCGGTGACGCTCGACTTGATGTCGCGCGAGCTGCACTCCTGATTCGACACCTCCTTGAGCGCGTCCGACAGCCAGCCCGCGGTCAGCGTCGTGCTGCCTTTCCGCAATGCCGAGAGCACTCTCGCGGAGGCCTTGGAGTCGATCCGGCGCCAATCGCTCGCCCAATTCGAGTGCATCCTGGTCGACCACCGGTCGACCGATCGATCGGCGTCGCTGGCACTCACGCTCGCCTCGGAGGATGGACGGTTTCGAGTCGTACGCGGCGAAGGCTCTTTCGTCGCAGCTCTCAACCGCGGCGTGGAGGAATCGCAATCCGGCCTGATCGCGCGGATGGATGCGGACGACGTGTGCCACCCGGAGCGGTTGGAGCGCCAGGTCGACGCGCTGACGCGAGACCCCGAGCTACAACTGATCAGCTGCCGGGTCGACTGCTTTTCGGACACTGCCCTCCCCGCCGGCATGAAACGCTACGAGAAGTGGGTCAACAGCGTCGTGAGCGGGAAAGAGATCCGCGCAGCCATCTTCGTAGAGTCGCCCCTGCCGCATCCGAGTGTGGTGTTTCGCCGTCGCGCATTCGAGAGGTTCGGCCGCTACCGCGAAACCGAGGGCCCCGAAGACTACGACCTCTGGCTGCGCATGATCATCGGCGGCGCCGTGGTGCGCAAGCTGCCGGACGTCCTGCTGCGCTGGCGCGACACGCCGCAGCGCATGTCGCGAAGCGATCGACGCTACGACAAAGACCGCTTCTTCGACACCAAGCTGCGCCACTTCCCCGCCGCCGTGCCGATCTCGACTCCGCTTCAGTTCTGGGGCACCGGACGGACAGCGCGGCGCTGGGCTCGCCACCTACGCGAAGCCGGCTACGAGATTCGCCGCTTCGTCGACGTCATCGAAGACCGCGTCGGTCGGACCGTTCAGGGGCTGACGGTCGAAACGCCCGCGGCCATCGATCGGCGCGACGGAATCGTCGTCGCCGCCGTCGGAGTCCTCGGCGCCCGCCAGATCATCGAGAACGACCTCCAGCAGCGCGGGTTTCGCCGCGGCGTGGACTACATCGCGGTGGCGTGAACGCGCGACGGCAAGGGCAAGTCAGACGAAGGTCGCGAAGACTTCATCCGCCAACATGCGTCCGCGCGCCGTCAAGCGCCAACGGCCGTTGGCGTACTCCAACAGACCGCCCGTCTGCAGCTCTCGGCAGTGGGGAAACGCCTCGACGACCGAAAGTCCGAATCGTCGGGCGAAGTCTGCATCGGCAATGCCGTCGAGACAGCGCAAGCCGAGAAAGACGAACTCGCCGCGCTGCTGGGCGACGTCGAGCGTCTCGAAACCGGCGACGGCGCGTCCGCCCGACTCGATCGCGTTCATGTAGGGCTCGGGGCCGAGCTCGTTGCTCCAGCGCCGGGCCGGGGACAGCCCGAGGGAGTGCGCCCCCGCCCCCACCCCGAGATACGCTCGCAGTCGCCAGTACTGTAAATTGTGTCGGCAAGCCCGTCCCGTTTGTGCGTAGTTCGATATCTCGTAGCGCTCGAAGCCGGCAGCGGCGAAGGTTCGTTCGGTCGCCTCGTACATCGCGATCTGGGTCGATTCTTCGAGCGGCTTCAGCTCGCCGCGACGACGCTTCGCATGGAAGATCGTGCCTTCTTCGAACGTCAGGTTGTAGGCCGACACGTGCGTGGTCCCGAGGTCGATCGCGCATTCGAGATCGGCGCGCCATTCGTCGACCGTCTGCTCGGGCACCGCGAACATCAAATCGACATTGACGTT
>JANQHZ010000083.1 GCA_028282445.1 Candidatus Binatia bacterium
GCGAAGCCGATCTCGGGCCCGAACCACTCGAGTCCCGGCCGCAAGGTGACCCAGCTGTGGCCAAAATTGACGACTTTGGGGTTGCCCTGCTGGAGATGCGGCGGCAGCTCCTCGGGAACCCCTACACCCCGCATGTTGGATTGCCCTGCCATCACGAAGGCATGAATGTTGATGTCGGCCTCGTCCGGCCACGGGCAGTCGAACGACTGCTCGATGCCCGGGTAACACTCGCCGAGAGCCGCGTTGACTCCCTCCACCAGCTCTCCGATCTCGGCTCTGCCGGTGTCGTTCAAATCGATCGCTTTGCATAGATTCATCCGGACTTCGCCCAGAGAAATCAGCACCGCTCGCTGTATCTCTGCGACCGAGACGCCGCCGTCCAGGTTGCAATCCCCGGGGCAGAAGTCGAGGGCAGCCGTAGCCCGAGCGATACACAGCATTGCGAGAGCAGCTGCAGCAGCTGCCCGCATGCGTACCCGCAGTCGCCGCTGTGTGCATCGCGGGCGAGTTGGTTTCGGATCGATGCGGGCGGTTGTCTCTACCTGGGTCATCGGTCGGGCGTTGAATTGCGCGGGGCGAGTCGACTAGCTTGAGCATCTCAAAACAGACATGGGGGGGTCGCGCAATGAGCACGCACGCGTTTTTGTCGGATGAGTGGATTTCGGTGTTTACGACGCTTCACGTCGAGTACCGAGATCGCATGCCCGCTCCCGCGGTGAAGATGAAGCTAAATCAGGTGGTCACGGGGGTGCCGTTCGGCGCCGGCGAGGTCAAGATGCACATCGACACTTCGGAAGGCCAGGCCGTGGTCGGGGCAGGCCATGTCGACGCGGCCGATGTGACGGTGACGACCGACTACGCGACCGCGCGGATGCTCTTCGTCGACAACGATCAACAAAAAACGATGCAGGCTTTCATGCAGGGCAAGATCAAGGCCATTGGCGACATGGCCAAGCTGATGGTGCCGCAGCCGCCGCCCAACGACGCCCAGAAAGAGTTCGAGAGCAAACTGCGCGAGCTCACCGAGTAGCTCTCTGCGTCGGCCGCTGTTCGGCCGCCGTTCGCTTACGATTTCTTCTCGGCGGCCGACAAGCTGAGCGCGTTGCGGATCATGCCGATATGGGTGTAGGCCTGCGGTACGTTGCCCAGAGTGATCTTCTTATGAGGCTCGTACTCTTCGCCCATCAGGCCGGTCGGTCCGGCGAGCTTGCGCAGCTCCGCGAATAGCTCGCGCGCTTCCTGCAGCCGCCCGGTTCGGATGTAGGCTTCGATCAGCCACGAGGTGCAGAGAAGGAACCCTCCCTCGGCACCGGGTAGGCCGTCGTCGTAGCGGTAGCGGAATACCGCGACGCCGTCGCGCAGATAGTGCTCGATGGCGCTCACGGTGGCGATGAAGCGGGGGTCGTCGTCGGCGACCAGTCCCGACAGTCCGATTTCGAGGGCAGCTGCGTCGAGGTCGGTACCGTCGTAGGCGGCGGCGAAGGACTGAATCGACTCCTTCCAGCCCTTGGCGAGGACGTCGGCGGCGATATCGTCGCGCAGGTGCTCCCATTCCGGGCGCTCGTGCATGTGCAGTGCGCGGCCGATTTCGACGGCGCGATCGACCGTCACCCAGCACATGACCTTGGAGTGCAGGTAGTGCCGTTTGTCTCCACGGACCTCCCAGATTCCGTGGTCGGGCTCGGCCCAACGGTCGCCGACGGCAGTGACTGCGGCGCTGATGAATCGCCAGTGATCCGCGGACAGAGCGGCGCCGCCTTGCAGGAGGTCTCGCATGAGCTCGAGCAGCGGGCCGTACACGTCGAGTTGGAGTTGGCGGGCGGCGGCGTTGCCGATGCGCACCGGGCGGCTGCCCATGTACCCGCGCAGCTCGCCGAGCTCGGCTTCGACGCCGAGCTCGTGCCCGTCGACCTCGTAGACCGGGCGCAGATAGTCGCGACCGTCGCCCCTGTCGAGCACGGAGAGAAGCCAGTCGACGAACTCCAGTCCCTCGCTCAAGCTACCGAGCTTGCAGAGGGCGCTGGCGGTCATCGCCGCATCGCGCAGCCATGTGTAGCGGTAGTCCCAGTTGCGGACACCCCCGGGGCTTTCCGGTAGGCTGGTAGTTGCGGCGGCGGCGATGCCTCCCGAAGGTGCGAAGCACAGCGCCTTCAGGATGAGCGCATTTCGTCGCACCAGCTCGCCGAGCTCCCCCCCCGGGGTGTCGAGCTCCTCCGCCCAGCGCGACCAGTGCCGCGCCGTTTGCTTGCGGCGGATGGATTCCGAGATGCGCGCGGGATCCGTGCTGCGGGTGCCGCATCGCAGCTCCAGCACGACTGGCTTGGCGCCGAGTTGCACGTCGGCCACGGCGGTTTGGTGCGGACCCTCTTCGTGAATGTGCCAGTCGACGTCGGGCGAGCGCAGCACCAGGAAGTCGAGTGAGTCCTCGACTTCGAGTCCGTTCTCGAGAATCCGGAAGCGCGTGCGGGTTCGGCCAAAGTCGAGACGCGGCGCGTACTCGATGCGAACCCTTCCCGAGCCCTCGATGCGTCGCACCAGGTCGGTCCGCCCGGCTCGCTGTTGCGGCCGGTTGCTCGAGCAATCGAGGTAGTCGACGACGTAGAAGTCCTTCCAGGTCGTGCGCAGATTCATCGAGTTCGGTTCATAGCTCTGCTGCGGGACTTCGCCCGCGTCTTCGGGCTCGATGGCGAAGTAGCCGGCGGTCGGACCGCCGACCAGGTCGGCAAAGGTCGCCGGCGAGTCGAGGCGAGGGGCGCAGAACCAGGTGATGCGGCCGCGATCGGTGACCAGCGCCAGACTGCGTTGGTCGGAGAGCAGCGAATGGCGCTCGATCGGTACCGAGTGGGAACCCGCGAGCCACGCGCCGCGTCGCTCGGCAATCGCCGCAAGGTAGCGCGATACTGCCTCGGGGTCGGCCAGACGAGTGGCGGCTGCGCTCTCCCCTTCGCCGACCTTGATGCCGACGTCGGGTCCACGCAGTGTGCGGAACGCGTCCTCGTCGGTGACGTCGTCGCCGAGATAGACCACCGCCGATGCACCGAGCTCTCCGCGGATTCGTTCGAGCGCATGCCCCTTGTCGGTCGGCACGACCGCCAACTCGAGCACCATCTTGCCGCGCCGAAGGAAGATCCCTTCATGTGTCGCCGGGCCGTTCAGGACGGCCTGTTCGAGAGTTTTGGCGACGCTCTCGTCGCGCACGTTGCGGTAGTGGAAGGCGACGCTCGCCGGCTTGACCTCGCTATGCGCGCCCTCATCGCGCTCGGCGATTTCCTCGACTTCGGCGACGGCGCGTTTCAGGAGTTCGGCCGCAGCCGGGTCGATCTGTTCCGAAAACCCCAGGTCGAACTCGCTGCCGTGGCTTCCGACCAGGCGAATCGACTCCGGCGATCCGGTCAGGGCGGAGAGATCGCGCAACGAGCGGCCGGAGATCAGCACGACGTGAGTGTTCGGCATCGAGGCGATGCGCTTCAGCGCGACCATGGTTTCACGCTGCGGAAAGGCGCGCTTGGGGTCGCTTACGATCGGTGCCAGCGTGCCATCGTAGTCGGAGGCGACCAGCAGGACGGGCGCGATGGATATCACGTCGAGGAGGTGTTGCGGTTCGGTCATCGTCAATTTCCCGAAGATGGCCCCCGTGTGCGCTCGCGTGCTCCGGTGGGCTCGACCCCGCGGGCTGAGGCCCCGCGTGGTCCGTTTCCTTTCGTTCTTTTCGTTTCCCGCTTTGCGGGCCAGGCGACCGTAGCGAGAGTCCTCATCCCGCCAAGGTTATCACTCCGCCGGCTTCTGAAAAGCGTGGGTTGGGTGCGGAGGCCGCTCAGCCGTGACTGCAGGGTCCTCGGGGCTTGCCGCCGAGTCCCGGTCGGCCGTCGATGGTGCGCGATCGGGACCGACCTACGCCTCAGGATGCCTTTTCGAGTACGTGGATCGCGCAGGCGCTACCCAAGCCGATGACGTGGGTCAATCCGATGCGGGCGCCGTCTACCTGGCGCGCCCCGGCCTCTCCACGCAGATGGGTCGACACCTCGTAGATGTTGGCAATACCGGTCGCACCGAGCGGGTGCCCCTTCGAGAGCAGTCCGCCCGAGCAGTTGACCGGAATGCGGCCGCCGAGTGATGTCTCGCCTTCGTCGATCAACCGCCCGGCTTCGCCATCGCCGCACAGGCCGAGATTCTCGTAGTGCAGGATCTCTGCAGTCGCGAAGCAGTCGTGCAGCTCGACCAGGTCGATGTCTTCCGGCCCTACGCCGGCCATCTCGTAGGCGGCCTTGGCGGCGTTTCGGGTGCAAGTGTTGACGTCGGGCATGACGAGGTCGCGTTCCTGCCACGGGTCGCTGGTCAGTACCGACGCGCGCACGCGCACGGCCCTGTCCATCAGTCCGAGCTCTTTTGCCTTCTTTTCGGAGGCGATGACCGCCGCAGCGGAGCCGTCGACGTTCACCGAGCACATCAGCTTGGTGTTCGGATACGAGATCATCTCGGCGTTCATCACCGTCTCGAGTGGCGTTTCGATTTGATACATCGCCTTCGGGTTCATCGTCGAGTGTTGGTGGTTTTTCACCGATACCTTGGCGAACTGCTCGAAGGTCGTCCCGTGCTTGCGCGAATGCTCCATGCCGGCTTCGGCGAAAACCGCCGGCATCGTTCCCGATCCAAGCAAGCCTTCCTTGGGGATCCCGGACTTGCCGCCGCCCCCGCCGAGAAGCCCTCTACCCATCTGTTCGACGCCGACGGCGAGGACGAGATCGTTGACGCCGGCCTTGATCGACATCCATCCCTCGCGGAACGCGGTCGCGCCGGTGGCGCAGGCGTTGGCGCAGTTGATGACAGGAACGCCGGTTTGCCCGATCTCCTGCAAGATACGCTGGCCGACCATCGCGCCGGCTTGGCCGAGATTGCCGCAGTAGACCGCTTCCATGTCCTGGATGCTCAGACCGGCATCGTCGAG
>JANQHZ010000088.1 GCA_028282445.1 Candidatus Binatia bacterium
GGCGTTTCAAGACCGCCTGCCTGACCAACAACATCGCGGTCGGCGAAGGCCCGGGTATGGCGCGTGAGCACGCGGCGGCGGAACGCATCGCCGCCGTCATGCAGCTCTTCGACTTCGTCGTCGAATCCAGCGTGGTCGGCGTCCGCAAACCAGATCCGGCGTTCTACCGCAAGGCCCTGGAAGCGCTCGAGGTGGAAGCCGCTCGCTGCGTCTATCTCGACGATCTCGGAATCAATTTGAAGCCGGCGCGGCAGATGGGAATGACCACGATCAAAGTGGTCGACCCGGCCGACGCCCTGAGCGAGCTCGAAGCCGCAGTCGGGGTGCCGCTCGGCGCTGGATCGCCCGCATGAGCGCTTGCCTCGCCCCGATCGCGATCGACTCGCTACTCGAGGACCCGTCGGTGGTGCGCGAGCTGATCGAGAGAAACTCGCCCTATTTTCCAGTTCAACGCTATCTTCACAGCGACGCCGAGCACCGCGCAATCTCGGCGCAGGGTCCGATGATCGTGGCGCCGAACTTCCGCGGGGATTGGGCCTACGACCGCCCCTTGATCGACGGTGCCGATGTCTTTCTCCACCACCCGCGGCTGATCGAGGCTGCCGCGGAGTTGTTCGACACTGAGCTGATCCGCCCGCAACAAGTGTACTCCAACATCACCTGGCAACTCCCCTTCCACCAGGGCAAGGGCCACACCGACGTCCCGGCGTTTCGCGGTGTCGACCGCACCCGCTATCCGGTTTGGTTCCTCCACGTCATGGGCCGCTCCGGGCTGTTCGAGGCGGAGAGAGTCCAGATCGCCACCGCCGTCGCCTGGTACTACGAAGGGGCAGACGGCGGCTTCGAGTACTGGCCGAACGGACCGGACAACCCGCCCCAGCTCCACCAGGGGGCGATCTCCAACACCGCGATCGTCGGCGACAACGACCGCATGTTTCACCGCGTGATGCCGGTCGGACGCAGCGAAGACGGCATGCTCGACGGCATGACGCTGCAAACCCGACTCGAGCACGCCGACGGCGATGGTTGGCGGATTGTCGGCGACGACCCCATGGCCGAACCGACCTGGGAGCAGCTCCGTATCAGCGTCTCCTGGAAGGCGATGGTCTTCCGCGACGCCGCCGAGCAGGACGCCTACGATCGCCACAGCGCGGATCTCTCGATCGAGCATGCATTCGAGCGATTCTACCGCGACCTCGAACGGCGCCAGGTATCCTTCCGGCGGCCCCAATTGCCTCTCGAAGACCCCGACTTCGTCGAGGTCCTGTCGCAGACCTACATCCGCGACCCAACCGTCTACGGCTGAACGCCGGAGCAGAGAAGTGCCGGCAGGACGTCGTGCGAAATGTTAAAGCGACACGGCTGAGTTGCGCCCTTCGGAAGTTGAAAAACCCCCGAGCAGGTGCTTGAAACCTGGGGAGTGACGGAACAAGGGGGAAATTCAGCCGAATCGCAGGGCCAAGATCCGGTCGCCGCGGCATCGGCATGGCGGGTATGGCCGTTGGTCATTCTGGCTCTGGTCCTGCTGGATTCGACGTTCAACGTCTGGTTCTGGCAAATCCCCAAGTTGACGAGCTCGTCGGACGACTACGCCTACGCCTTTCTCCAGAACATCGAGCGACTGCGCGATTCGAAAGAGCCGAACGAAAAGCGAGCGCTCGCGTTCGGAAGCTCGGTCACGAGCATCTTCGACCCGTTCCAGATCCAGGGCCTCGTCGATGCCGCCGACCCGCCGGTACCGATCGAGGTCAACCGGATCTACTCGCCGGGGATGAAGCCGTCGGACTACCGTCTGGTGTTTCGCAGCGAGTTGGATCGTATCCGTCCCGACGTCTTGATCGCACCGCTCAACTTCGTCGACTTCCGAAACCCGAGCTTCGAACGAGACGTCAAGGAACACTCGCAACAGATCCTGCCTCCCTGGGAAACCATCCGCGAGCGCAATCCCTACCTGTCGATGACCTCGCGCCTCGAGCTGCTTCTCGCGCAGGTCAGCAACCTGTATCGCTACCGCAAGCCTCTCCGTACCACGCTCGAGGACCACGCTCGCTTCATGCTGAAGTGGTTAACCGGACCGAGCCCAGGCACTGCCTACGGGATCTACAGCGATGGGTACACCGCGCCGGAGTTCGCCCTTCCCATTGCGTCGAGCGACTCGGCCTTTGAGTACTTCGTCGATCCGGCATGGATCGAGCAGAGGGGCAGCGTACGGCTGAGCTTCGAGATCGACGGGCAAGGCATCGAAACCGCTGTCCATACGACTCCCGGTTGGAAAAGTCTCGACTTCCAAGACAGGGGCGGCGAAGGCGCCCAGCTGCGCGTGGTCGCGGATGGACCGTGGGTGGCCCGCGCCAGCAACAAGGGCACCGACGCGCGACTCCTGGGCGTTCGCCTCAAAGCAGACGTCCCGGAGACGGGCAAGGCACCGGTCCGTTACCCACCGTGGCGGCCGCAAGAGCTCAAGCCGTTCCTGCGCATGGGGCAGTCCGTTGGTAACGAGTTCCAAGAAACGTGGACCCGCACGATGGGGGCCGATACGCCATTCGGCCGCCGCTTCAAGAAGTACCGGCAGGACCGACTTTCGATGCGAGACGTTCCATTCGAGCCGGTCAGCGAATTCGATCAACTCCAACAACTCGTGCGGGAGCTTCGCGAGCAAGGCGTGTCGGTCGTCCTCGTCAATACTCCGGAAAGCCCCGACATGCTGGCGGAGTACGAGAGCGGTCCGTTCTACACCGGCTACCTGCGATTCATGCAGGAGCTTGCCGACAGCGATCCCGGCGTCGGGTTCTACGACCTACGCCACGCGCTGCCGCACGAGGATTTCAACGACTGGCATCACGTCAACTACGTCGGCGGCATCAAGCTAGGCCCGGTCTTCGCCAAGATCGTGCTCGAGTGGGCACTCGACCCGCCGGGGAACTCCGGGACCGACTGATCGGCGGCCGCTACTTCCGACCGGAACGAACGCTCCATGCTCTTCAACTCGATAGCCTTCCTATTCTTTCTGCCGACGGTGCTGCTCGGGATCGGGTTGCTTCCCAAGAAGGCGCGCAACCCCGCCCTCGTCGTCGCCAGCTACTTCTTCTACGGTTGCTGGGATTGGCGTTTCACCGGGCTGCTGATGCTGTCGACCATCATCGACTACAACTGCTCCCTGCGTATCCACGCCTCGAACGACCCGATCGTGCGCAAGCGCTTCGTCACCTTCAGCGTCTGCGCCAACCTCGCCATCCTCGGCTCGTTCAAGTACTTCAATTTCTTCGTCGATACCGCAGCGGTACTACTCGAAACCCTCGGCTTCCATGCCTCGATGCCGAGCTTGCAAATCATCTTGCCGGTCGGCATCTCGTTCTACACCTTCCAGACCATGGCCTACACGATCGACGTGTACCGCCGCCAAGCCGTACCGACCACCAACTTCGTCGACTTCGCCCTCTACACCTCCTATTTCCCACAGCTCGTCGCGGGGCCGATCGAACGAGCGCGAAACCTGCTGCCGCAGATTGCGTCGCCCGCCAAGGTCACCCCCGACCGGATCAGCATCGGCCTGATCCTGATGATGGTGGGCTTCGTGAAGAAGGTTCTGATCGCCGACAACATCGCACCGGTGGTCGATCCAATCTTCGCATCGCCGGAGGAAATGAGCGCCGGCGATCTATGGCGCGGCGCATATCTGTTCGTATTTCAGGTGTACTGCGACTTCTCCGGCTATTCCGACATCGCGCGCGGCGTGAGCGAGTTGCTCGGCATCCGCCTGATGGTGAACTTCCAGCATCCGTACGTTTCTCAGTCGATGACCGAGTTCTGGCGCCGGTGGCACATCTCGTTCTCGACCTGGTTGCGCGACTACGTGTATTTTCCGCTCGGCGGCAACCGACGCGGCGACACCTTCACCTACATCAACCTGATGATCACGATGATCGTGAGCGGGCTGTGGCATGGTGCGAGCTGGACCTTCGTCGTGTGGGGGGCGATGAACGGCTTCTATCTCGGCTGCGAGCGCGCCCTGGGGATCGGAAAGGACGACCCGCGCACGCCGGATTCGATTCCCGGCTGGGTGGCCCGCTTCGGACGCACGATCTTCACGATGCATGCGTGGATGTTCTTGCTCATTCCGTTCCGGTCCCTGAGCTTCGGCAACATGTTCGACTACTACGTCGGTATGTTCACCCACAGCGGCGGATCCTTGGGCCCGTGGCCCTTCATCGCCGCTGCCGCCATCTACACCATCGATCTCCCGCAACATCTTGCCAACGACCATACGGTCTTTCTGCGAATGCCGACCCTGGTACAGGTAGCAATCTACACGACCCTGATTCTCGCGATCCTACTCTATGGAGGTCAGCCTGCACCCTTCGTCTACTTTCAGTTCTAGAGGTCCGGTCGGGACTCTCGGGGGCGCGCGCTCGGCTTGAGGAATCCCCTCACCTCGACCAAGGAGAGAAATGACCATGGAGGCAGTCTTAGCGGCCGTAGATTTCTCGAGCATCACGGAAAAGGTCACGGAACACGCGGCAGACCTCGCCCGCACGCATCAGGCGAAGCTCTGGTTGCTTCACGTCGCCGCGCCGGAGCCGGATTTCGTCGGCTACCACGGCGGTTACGACGACGAGCGCAAGATCGTCGCCGATCACTTACGATCCGACCATCGCAAGCTGGACGACCTAGCCGAGCAACTACGAGCCCAAGGTGTCGATGCCGAGGCCCTGCACATCCAGGGGCCCACGGTCGACGTGATTCTCGCGCAGGCCGACAAGCTCTCGGCCGATGTCATCGTCATGGGCTCGCACGGCTACGGCCCGGTGCAACGCCTACTCGTCGGTAGCTCGAGCGAAGGGGTCCTGCGCGGGTCGAAGATCCCCGTCATGGTCGTGCCCTCGAAGACTTGATCCGGCGCTCCACCCGGCACCGCCAGGTCATCGACAAAGGATCCGGGGCGTCGCGCCTCAGTACTCCAAGTCCAGGAGCTCCTCCCCGACGGCGCGCGAGAGCTCCGACACCGCGACGTTGAAGTCGTGCACCGCCCTGAAGTAATCGGTGCTGGTCTCGGTGTAGGCTCCGAATGCCTCGAACAGCTCGTCGGCTTCGCCGATGCCGAGGTCGAAGTTGGTCACCGTCAGAACCAACAACCCGCGAGCGGCTTTGCGCCCCTCGGAGGTGGCGTCGATGGTTCCACGCGCGCTCTCGACCGAGGCGTAGTGGCGCTCGACCTCGAGCCGAAGTCCGCTCTCGGCGCGGCGTCGCTCCGCGACCAAGCGATCCTTCTGAGCGCGCGCTTGCTCCGCCTTGGCCTGGTTGGCGAAGAAGTTCAAATCCCAATGCAAACCCAGAACGCCGACCGGCTGGAGGTAATTGAACTCGTCGTAGGCGAAGACGTTGGTCTGATCGTCGCGATTGCCGGCGACAGCGTAGCGCACGCCGGTGGCCAGGAAGATCGTCGGGTATAAATTCGCCTCCTCTAGATCGACCCGCGCTTGCTGTGCGTCGATGCCGGTCTCGATCTGCTTCCACTCGGGACGGCGATACGGCCCGCTCTCGACGTAGGACTCGAGCGGCGCGGGCTCGAAGTCGGCGATCCGAAAGCGCTTGTCGGCAATCTCGAACTCGCTGTCCGGGGGTAGCCCGACCGCCCGCGCCAGCGCGCGCTTGGTGAGCTTGGTCGAAGCTCCGACGTCCTCGACCCCGGCCTTGAACTTCGACCGACCGATCTTCAAGCGCAGAACGTCGCGCTCGGTGACGGTGTGCGAGCCGTCGTCGAGCCGCTGCTTGGTCTTCTCGATCGCCTCTTCGATACTCTCGAGCATATCCTCGAGCACGTAGCCGAGCTGTTGCGCCAGCTGCAGTCCGTAGTACAGGCGTTTGGTTTCGAGCACGATATCGGCTCGCGCCGCTTCGCTCCTGGCGCGCTCACTGCTCAATCCGTGTTGCGCAGCCTCGAGCGCGGCCGACAGCTTGCCGAAGGTATAGATCGGCAGACGGATGTCGAGCTCGAGGATGGTAAACGGCCCGAGACCGTCGAAGAAGTCGGTCTGCTTGTTGGGCGAGGATACCGGATCGCCGCGCGCCTCGTTGGTCAACCCGACGTATTGCGTGTACGTCGACTCGCCGAACTTCCCCGCCTTGGCTTCGTCCAAGCGAGCCTGCGCCGCCTTGAGATCGGCGAGGATGAGGTCGCGGTCGGGACCTTCTTCGAGCGCCCTGCGGACACATTCTTCCAGGCCCAAGACTTTCGGGGAGGCGCCGCGCACTTCGCCGTGGGTTTGCGAGCCCACGGCGAGAATGCCTGCCACCACCAGACTCGCGATAACCGAGCCTCTCCGCATGACTTTCTCCTTCGATCCTTGCGAACTGAGTCGGCACCGATCCTGCAAATTCCACGCGGGGCACGCAAACCCGGGCGATGCCTGCCTCGTGGGTCAATTTGATTTCGGCCGTCCGGAGCCCAACGTCCCCCTTCTACGGCGGGTCGAAAAATGAATTATCCTAAGGCGAGCTCACGACTACTAAGGCTGAGGCGGAGGCGAGGCTAAGGCTGAGGGTGGTAGGGATGCATCGGGGTACGGAAATAGCCGTCGCGCTCGCGCGACCACCACCCTCAGCCTCGCCTCCGCCCGAGCCTTAGCCTTCAGTCCTATGAGCTCAGTCGCTCTTCTCGTCGAAATCCGATTTTCCTCACCTCCTGGAAGCGGGACGGCTCGTTGACTCGCATGCAATGTCCGCATCGATTACCCTACGGCATTGCCGGCGCGCCGGTAGGACTCGCCCCCATGAAAGACGACAGCCTCGCCGAGCAAGCCCAGGCCGGCACATCTTCGCCTGAGCAGAATCGCACCGA
>JANQHZ010000111.1 GCA_028282445.1 Candidatus Binatia bacterium
ACACCGGTGACGCAGATGAAGGTTCCCAGCGGGAAGGCGACATTGACGTTGCGAAGATTGTTGTGGCGCGCACCTTTGATTTCGAGTTTCCAGCCGTTACCGGCGCGGCGTCGCTCGGGCACCGGAATTTCGAGCACGCCCGCCAGGTAGCGACCGGTGAGAGACGCCGGGTTCTGTTCGACCTCGGCGGCGCTCCCCGCGGCGACGACGCTGCCGCCCGCGACGCCGGCGCCCGGGCCCATGTCGATCAAGTGGTCGGAGGCGATCATGGTATCGCGATCGTGCTCCACCACGATCACCGTATTGCCGATCTCCTGCAGCTGGCGGAGGGTCTCCAACAGCCGCGCATTGTCGCGCTGGTGCAAGCCGATCGACGGCTCGTCGAGAACGTACAGCACGCCGCTCAGGCGCGATCCGATCTGGGTGGCCAGCCGAATGCGCTGGGCCTCGCCGCCCGACAGCGAGCCGGCACGACGGTCGAGAGTGACATAGTCGAGGCCGACGCTGACCAAGAACCCCAGACGCTCGCGAATCTCGCGCAAGACGCGCTCTCCGATCGCGAGCTGGGTTTCGCTCAGCCCGAGGCTGTCGAAGAGGTCGCGTGCCGCCCCGACCGACAGCGCCGACACCTCGGCGATATTGCGGTCGCCGATGCGCACCGCCAACGATTCCGGTCGCAGGCGCGAGCCTTTGCAAGTCGGGCAGTCGCTCATGCTCATGAATCGGCCGAGCTCTTCGCGTACCCATTCCGAATCGGTCTCTTTGTAGCGTCGATCGAGATTGCCGATCACGCCTTCGAACTTGCGCGCGAACTCGTAGCGCCGCCGCCCCTTCTTGTAGACGAAGGTAATCTCCTCCTCGCCCGTGCCGAAGAGGATGCCCTTGCGCGCCGCGACCGGCAGCTTGGACCACGACGCGTTGAGGGAAACCTTGAAGTGCGCCGCGACGCCGGCGAGCACCTGTTCGCGGTAGCTCGCTGCTTGCTTACTGGTCCAGGGAGCGATCGCGCCTTCGGCGAGCGATTTCGTCTCATCGGGAACGACCAACTCGGGATCGAAGTAGTTGATCACGCCGAGGCCGCTGCATTTCGTGCACGCTCCCTGCGGATTGTTGAAGGAAAACATGCGCGGCGTCAGCTCGGGGTAGGAGATCCCGCACTCCGTACACGCAAAGCTCTGGCTGAATATCAGCTCTTCGGCGATCGCATCGCCGTCGCCCAGGATGGCGATGCGAACGACATCGTCGCCCTGCTCGAACGCCACCCCCAACGAATCTGCCAGGCGCGCGGCGATGCCGTCGCGCATCACCAAGCGGTCGACCAGTACTTCGATCGTGTGCTTGCGCTTGCGATCGAGAGCGATGTCGTCGGCGAGATCGCGCAGCTCGCCGTCGATGCGCACCCGTACGAAGCCGCCCTTGCGCAGGGCGGCGAGCTCCTTGCGGTACTCGCCTTTGCGGTCGCGCACGATCGGCGCGAGGACGTACAGGCGCGAACGCTCGGGGAGCTGCAGGACGCGGTCGACGATCTGCTGGATCGTCTGCGGGCGAATCTCGCGATTGCACTTGTAGCAGTAGGCGGTGCCGACCCGCGCGAAGAGCAGTCGGAGGTAATCGTAGATCTCGGTCACCGTGCCGACCGTCGATCGGGGATTGCGCGCGGTCGATTTCTGCTCGATCGCAATCGCCGGCGACAATCCCTCGATCGAATCGACGTCGGGCTTCTCCATCTGCTCGAGGAACTGGCGCGCGTAGGCCGACAAGGACTCGACGTAGCGGCGCTGGCCTTCGGCGTAGATGGTGTCGAACGCCAGCGAGGACTTGCCCGAACCCGAGGGCCCGGTGATCACCACCAGCTTGCCGCGCGGAATCTCGACGGTGAGATTCTTGAGGTTGTGCTCGCGCGCTCCGTTGACCACCAGGCTGTCCGACATGGGCCTACAGTCGTATAGGAATCGCGAGACCTCGGGTAGATTGCCGGGTCGCCGATCGCGCCGGCTAAACCCGGTCGCTCACCCGTTTGTATTCCCGGGCGGGGCCTGCACACCTTCTTGGCCATGAGATTCGGGATCGTCACGCCGGTGGTGACCCTGGCGGCGAGGACTCACGCCGATTGGGAACGATCGGCCGGTCCCGACGAGATCGCACACATCGCCATGGCTGCCGACCGCCTCGGCTACTCTCACATGACGTGCAGCGAGCACGTCGGAATCCCACGAGCGGCGGTCGCCGTGCGCGGCGGGCGCTATTACGATCCCGCCGCCACCCTGGGCTACATCGCCGCCGTCACCAAGCAGATCCGCCTCCTCACCCACGTCGTCGTGCTGCCCTACCACCACCCGCTCGAGGTGGCGAAGACCTATGGAACCGTCGACCGCTTGTCGAAAGGCCGACTCGTGCTCGGCGTCGGCATCGGCAGCCTCGAAGAAGAATTCAACCTCCTGGGAGTGCCCTTCGCCGACCGCGGCGAGCGCTACGAGGACGCCTTGCGCGCCGTCCGCGCCGCCTTCGGCGTCGAGCGACCGAGCTACCAGGGGAGCCACTATCGGTTCAGCGACTTCGTGATCGATCCCTGTTCCGACCAATCCCGTCCCTTGCTGTGGGTCGGTGGGCGGTCCAGACGCTCGCTGCGCAGGGCCCTCAGCTTCGGCGACGGTTGGGACCCGTTCGGCCTCGATGCGACCCAACTGCGCGAAGCCATCGACTGGGCACGATCCACCGAGGCGTGGAAATCCCGCCAACGAGAATCGCCCCCCTTCGACCTCGTCCTCACCCCGGAGCCATTCGATCTCGAGAGCACCGCCGATGTCGAGCAGGCCCGTTCGATCGTTCGCACCTACCGCGAAGTCGGCGCGACCGTCGTCAATATTCGATTCCGGCACCGCAGCCTTCGGCAGTACGTAGAAATGCTGCAACGCTTTGTAGAATCGGTCGTTCCGCGCATCGAAGCATAGGCATCACCAATGGAAATGCCGTTCGCTTCGAAGCGCCAAATGAACCGCGAGTAAGTTTTCTATTGCCATATCAAAATAGGTCGGCTATACGCTCCCAAGTAGCCTGAAAAATTGGGTAGATAGCTCACCGTGAACGCCGCCTCGCTTGCCTCACTCCGGCGGTATTCGTCCGGTGGAAGCGCTTCTCCAAAGCACATACCGATCAGTACAAATTGATTACAGAACGTTGTTTCCCAAAATTCGCAGGGCCGGGGGGCGGTCCTTCTCAGCAATCGCGGGAAACCGTCAGCGGGAGTCGTACTCAGGG
>JANQHZ010000134.1 GCA_028282445.1 Candidatus Binatia bacterium
GGTGTCGAGGCCGAGCTCGTCGCAGAGACGGTCCATGATGGCGACTTTGTCGAGGTCGCCGATCTCGCAGTTGGATCCGCACAGCGAGATGGTCTCGAATTCGAGTGCGGACGTCACGTACTGACCGTCGGCGTTGTGAATGACGTTGGAGCACGAAACGATGCAGCCGGTCATGCAGTGGTGCATCCCGCCGCCGCGGGTCTCGAAGTTCTGCACGAGATTGTTGCCGTCCAACTTGTCGGCGTGCTCGAACTGCATCTCGCGACGGTTCCGGGTGGGGAAGGTGTGCATCATGTTGGCGAGCGGAACGGTCGTCGAGGTCCCGTATTCGAACAGGTTGCCGCCTTCTTTGAACGCGGTGGTGAACTGTTTCAGGTAGTCTTTGAAGGCGGCCATGTCTTTCGGCTGACGCGGCTTGGTCCCGCTGTCGTCGACCGCGACCGCCTTGAGTCCCTTGATGCCGAAGGCCGCTCCGAGTCCACCGCGCGCCGCGTGACGAGCGGGATGGGTCGCCCCCTCGTCGGTGAGCGCGACGCTGGCGCCGCGGAACCCTTTCTCGCCGGCCGGACCGCACAGAACGAAGACGGCCTTCTCGCCGTACTTCTCGGCGAGCTTCTCGGCAGCCGCATAGGTGCGCAAACCTTTGAGCTCGGGACACTCGACGATATCGAAGCCGTCCTTGTTGACGACTACGGTGTAGCGCTTGTCGGGGTCCTTGGCCTTGCCCTCGATGATCATCGCTCGGTAACCGAGCTTTGCCATCTTCTGGCCGGCCTGGCCGCCGGAGTTGGCCTCTTTGATGCCGTTGGTGAGCGGGCTCTTGCCGCCGACGCTCATGCGGCCGGATGTCGGCGCCACCGAACCGGAGAGTACTCCCGGGGCGAGAACGACCTTGTTGTCGGGGCCGAGGGGGTCGCAGGTCGGATCGACCTCCTTGAGCATAATCTTCGCCGACAGGCCTCGTCCTCCCAAGAATTTCCATTCCTCTGGAAACGGCTCGGCCGTTACCTTGAGGTTCGTCATATCCACACGAAGAAGCTGGTCGCCCATACGTTGGTCCTCCAAGAGTTGAGACAAAACGTCTAACATGAGACCCGCTCCAGGAAAACCTCTGGATCTCAGCCGCGCGGCCGTAGCGCGCCAACGACTTGACCCGAGATCGTGCTTCGGCGGGTCGTTGCGCCGTCCCGGATTCCGGCGCAGTGTGGCGCGATGCCCTGGGTCCTGCTCGCGCTCGGAATCGCGTCCTTGGTTGGCGCGGTTGCGGTCGTGGCGAGAGGAAGCAGTGGCCGACGGTGGAGCGTTCCGCACTTCATCGTCGGATGGCTGGTCGGCGAGTTGGCGCCGCACGTAGTGGCAGCGCAGGCGATCCTCGCATTGCTCTTGGTCGCCGCCGGCGCGCTCGACGAGCTCGCCGGCAAGGTCGGCCTGGCCTTGCTCGGGGCGAGCTGGCTCGCGATGGCTCTGGCCCAGTCTCGCGCTGCTGCCGCCGAGCCGGTGCTGCGCCGCACGTTGCGTGAGGACCTCGGCCTCGCCGACGACTCTCCCGGTGAGCTGGGGAGCGTCCGTTCGTACGTCCCGTACATCGAGCTGCTGAATCCGTTTCGCATGCGGCGAGAGGACGTGGAGATTCTCCTCGACGTCCCGTGCCTGGCTGCCGGCCGTCAGCTTCGCCTCGAGCTGTATCGACCGCGGCGCCGCTCCCGCCCGCTGCCGGTCCTGCTCCAGATCCAAGGCAGTGAAAAGTGCGAAGAGGCTCAACCGCTGATGAATCTGCTGGCGTCCAAGGGCTGGGCCTGCATTGCGGTGCACTGTCTTCTCGGCGCTGGTATCCCGCTCGCGGACGGGGTCGCCGACGCCAACTACGCGATTGCGTGGATTCGCCGGCACGGGCCCGAATACGGCCTCGATCCGTCTTTCGTCGCAATCGCGGGGTGCTCGGCCGGCGCGGATCTTTCTTGTCAGGCGGCGTTGACTGCGGCCGAGCCCGGTTTCCCGCCCGGTTTCGAAGACATCGATACATCGGTTTCCGCGTGCATCAGCTCCTACGGTACGTACGACTTTCGCGGGAGCGACTCGCCGGTACTTCACGTGCGAGACGGTGCGCCGCCGTTCTTCGTTCTGCACGGTACCCACGATAGCATGGCCAAGTTCGAAAACGCCCGCACCTTCGTCGACGAATTGCGGCGAGCTTCCAAACAGCCGGTGCTTTACGCCGAGCTGCCGGGCGCGCAGCATGGTTTCGACTTGTTCCATTCGCTGCGTACCGGTCACACCATCAACGCTGTCCACCGCTTTCTCGAGTACACCTACGCGCGTTTTCGTCTCGAGCGCGGCGGCGACGCTGCTTAGTGGCTGGAGGCTGACCGGCCGTTCGGTGCGCGGTCGGTCGGTGGCTGTTGCAATCGCGCCGCGCCGCCCTGCATATTGCCGCGATGGACCTCGACTTTACCCCCGCA
>JANQHZ010000139.1 GCA_028282445.1 Candidatus Binatia bacterium
GCGAGCAGGCCGCTGACCAGTGCGAGCGACGCCGCGTGGTCGCCGACCCCAGCGCGCTGGAAGGCCGGCGGCGACTCGGGCTCGCGCATCATGTCCATCAGCCCGGTCCGCGCCCAGTAGGCGGCATAGTCGAAAGCGGGGGTGTTCGCCTCCGGACCTTCCGGCCCGTAACCGCTCAGCCGGCCGATCACCAGCTCGGGGCGACGCTCGAGCAGCGCATCCGGCGCGAAGCCGTAGCGCTCGAGGCGCCCCGGCAGCATGTTGGTCAGAAAAACGTCTGCCTGCTCGACCAGTTTCCCCAACGCCGCGCGCGCCTCGGGCTTCTCGAGATCGAGCGCGAGCGACCGCTTGCCCCGGTTGTCCATCTGAAAGGCCGGCGCTTCCGGAAAGTCGCTTTCCATGCCGAAGACCTTCGGCATGGAGTAGCGGTATACCTCGCCTGCCGGCACCTCGACCTTGACCACGTCGGCGCCCATATCGGCCAACAGTGCGCCTGCCGCCGGCGCGGCGACGAAGCTGGCGAGCTCGACGACCTTGACTCCCGCGAGTGGTGCAGTCATCAGAGCCACGTCTCACCTGCCCGAAGCCGAGTCAAGACCGCGCGCGTCTCACCACAGGGACACAGAGGGGCGAGAACGGACGTCCGGCCGCAAAAATCGACCGGCGCGCCGAGTCAGGACTTGCGCTCGACCCTCGGTGTGGACCAGGGACGGCGGGTCGTGGCGCCGCCGATGCCCGTCCGTAACGCGTCGGGCGGTCTGGTGTCGGCCCGGAGCCGTGCCGAGAGCTCTCGGACTTCGCCGCGGTCGAGAATCCCATCCAGCGCGTGGCGCTCGTCCGGGCTCAGATCAGCAGCACGATCGAGCACGTTCATTTCCGTGGCACGCCGCTGGAAGCGCCTGCGGTCAAAGGAGCTTCCGCCACCGTCCGGCGGAATGTGCGCGATGTTGCGGTCGGAAAAGGGCAGATCCAAGGCGGAGCTGATGGCTTCTCGATAAGCCCGATCCGTAAACCACCGGTCGTAGGAGATGCAGATCTTGCTGGGCACGCAATTCGTATCGCCCAGGTGCTCGCGTGCGTAGGCGGCCCACAGGTCGACGAACTCCGGGTCGCAATCGCCGCGAAAGCGATCGCCGAGGCTGATTCTGTGCAGGCGACTGGCAAACACGTTCTCGGCGCTGCGAACCAACAGGACGTGTAGGAACGAACACTCGACCTCGGCAAACGGCATCAGGCCGGGCTCGAGATCCTCCAAGCTCACCAGCAGCTGATCGCCGGCCGGCTCCCACTTGAGCGTCTTCCTCAAACGCGCGCGCTCGAGCCAACGCCGAAAGGGCCGCGGTCCGGGCATGGCGGCCTGGCCCCAGCGAATCGGCCGGGTCGGAATGATGTTGTTGGCGAACGAGATCGGAGCCTGACCGCGAAGCCAATTGATCACGGCGTGATTTCCACTCCGTTTGAGCCCGTGAAAGAGCAGTAGCCGCCGAATGGGAGTCGATTCCGTCATAAGCCGATGATGTGGGTAATAGCGGGAATCGGGTCGGCACGCGTTGGGATGTGAATCCGAAGCCGAACCTTTCCCGGTTTTGCGCCCTTTCCGAATTGAGACTGCACCTCCACGCACTTGCCGCGGCGAACGACGCGGGCGGGCTCAGCGGGCGGCTGGCCGTTCAGAGTGAAGGTCGCTCCGGCCTCCAGCATGATCCGGCCACACGACTTGCGCGAACAGCATACCGCGACCCGTCCGAGCCGCAGATCGGGTAAATCGAAGACGAGCGGTCCGGGCTGCTGGGAAGGCGGCGCACGCCAACCACGGCAGCGCGCCGGGTGCGCGCACTCCGGCAGTTTTCTCTCCGATTTGGGCATGTAAGCGGGGCGAGGCCCGGCGTCCCAAAGCACCCACTCCCCGTCAACCGTCTCGGCCTGCCCCGCCGCCTGCTCGTCGTCGAGCACTCGCTCGAAAAAGTCCAGACCGAAGGTCGGCTTCTCGTAGACCGTGCAGCGAGGGACCTCATCCCGACACCACTCGGGCGGGCAAGCGAGAGGATCGGGCAGGAACGCAGCTCCGGTCGATCGCGGGCGCCGCGGCCACCGAACGGATGGGTAGGGTTCGGCCTCGATCAGCTCGATCGCCCGCAGCAGCGCATCGGAGAGATTGTACGCGATCGCATCGGCGGTCGTCTGAAACAACAGCGGGCCGGGATGCCAATTGCGAAAAACCACACCGAGCGAGCGCCGGCGCTCCTCGCCGACATCGGCCGACTCGCCGTAACGGGTCGTATCGTGGATGGTGTCACCCACCACCCCCCACTTCTTGCCTGGATACCCCGCCGCCCTGATACCGCGTTCCATACAGAGGACGTTGGCCCCGTACTCGCCGTAGCGATCGAGCAAGGCCACGTCCTCTTTGCTGAGACGCGCGCAATCATGGGTGTAGATCAGCTGCGGTACAGGTCGGCGCTCCATGAGTAGAGACCAACGGTAGAACAACTCGTGATGCAGCTGGAGCTCCTCGGGCGAATGGCCGGCTTCGAAGTAGGTCCACGAGTACTGCGTCATGTCGACGTCGTCGCCGACCAACGAGCGCAAACACCAGACCTGGTTTTTGAAGTCGTCGCCGCAATCGCCACCCTGCCCGGAGTTGCGGACTTCGAACGCCACCCCGGCCGACTTCCAGACGGGCTCCATCAGACGCTCCAGCTGCTTCTGGTAGGTGTCGTAGTGGCAATTGTCGAAACCCGCGACCACCGAGCTTCCGATCGTCCCGATCACGAAGCGGTCACGCCAGACGAGGGCGCGCGCCAACTTCTCAGCCAGGTACTCGGTGCCGGCGCGGTAGCGAGAATCGTCGGCATCGAGGTACCAGGTCGCGCGCAGGATCTGCGGCCCGCCGTAGTACTCCTCCAACATCGAGCGCATCTCGAGCACTGCGGTCCGCACGGCGGTGGTGTCGATCGCCTTGTCGCGGCCGCCCGACACCGCCACGTCCTCGACCCCCAATCGCCGGCGCACCTCGGCGATCGAAAGGAGATCCTCCCAGAAGGCCCGCGCGTAGCGCCGACCACTGTCGGCACGCAGGTGCGAGCCGTCGCTGGTGAACAGCTCGCCGACGTCCGGCAGCACCGCCGGCACACCCAACTCTCGGCTGAGATACGGCAGGTGCCCCGAACGCGTTCGCCCATTCGGAACCAAGGTCAGCACCAATGTTGCACCCCGGTCTCGGATCTCGTCCGCCAACCGACGCGCCGCCGGCAAGGTCGCGCGGTAGCTCGGTCGCTCCTCGACGAATCGCACCGGACGCCGACCACGCGGCTCGCGCGCCGGCCGCCACCACCCGGTAGCGGGGGAGCGATAGATGATCCAATCCGTGGTCAGCGGTGACCCAAACCAATCGAGCCTGGGAACCCAAGAGTGAATCCTTCGCTCGAAGGCCCACCTCCACCCGGACTCGCTCCACTCCTTCCAGGCTTGCCATCGGTCGAGCGCCGCCACCGACTCAGCGCGCGGCGAGTAGAAACGCCCGTAGAACTCCGGCCCGCCGACGGCGACCACCACTTTGGGTCGCAGATCGTTGCGGCGAATGACGTCGAGGCCGAACCCGACCGGCTCGCCGTGGCCGGTGGCCAGCGAAAATACACTCACCCCTGCACTCTCCGCCGCCGGCACGATGACGTCCTCGCGCAGCCCCAGGGGCATCCGGGAGTTCCCCAGAAACAGGATATCGGCGTTGCGCGCGTTCGAGATCGACTCGCCGAAGTCGTGAAACAAGGCCAGGTGGCTGCGCTCGTCGGCGCTCGAGTAGGTGAAGAACGAATCTTCCCCGGGGGCTTCGTGCACGGGCATCCATTGGACGGCCGCCGGACTTCCGTCGAGCACGGGTATCGCAGGCAGCCAGAAGCGGGACAGGACGAAGCCGAGCGAGAACAGGACGCCGGCGACGACGGGCCGAAGCAGCTTTGCTTGCGGCTTTGAGCCCTGCCAGATCGCCCAATCTCTCATTTTCGCTTCCGCCCTACTTATTCAACGGCTGCTAGAACTGAAAATAGATGAACTGCTGGGAGGTCGAGTACGCCATCGCAAAGGCCGCGGCCATGGCGCCCGCGTACAATGCCCGCTCGTACGTCCCCGGCCTCGCAAGCAATGCGCGCTCGACCAACCACGATCGAACATGCAACGCCACGACCGGAACGAGCAACAACCACCCCAGCCCGAGAGTGCCTGCCGACACTTCGGCCAGAGGTGCGCCCGAAAAAACTCCCAGGGCGTTTCCAATGATCCGTCTTCCCTGTGCGACGTCATCGGCCCGGAACATTCCCATGCTGAGGACCCAGGTCGCCTGCACCAAGACATACCAAGCGAGCGACACCCACCAGTTTCGCGAGCCGGCCGTCAACCCGACCAGGCGCTCGAGGGCGATCGCAAAGCCATGGACCGCGCCCCAGATCACGAAGGTCCAATTCGCGCCGTGCCAGAGCCCGGCGATCAGCATCACCGCGATCAGGTTGGCGTACGAACGCACGTTCCCGGCCCGGTTTCCCCCGAGTGGAATATAGACGTAGTCGCGGAACCACGTCGAAAGCGTGATGTGCCAGCGACGCCAAAAGCTCGTGAAGGTGGTCGCCAGATACGGAGCATCGAAGTTGATCGGCAGTCGAAAACCCAAGTGGTACGCGACGCCGCGCGCGATGTCCGTGTAGCCGGCGAAGTCGCAGAACAGCTGCGCTGCAAAAAAGGTCAACACCGCGATCGCCACAACACCGTCTGCTTGCGGCTCGGCGGCCGCGGCCCAATGAGAATCGACGATCGTACCGAGATTGTCGGCAAGCACCGCCTTGAGAAACAGCCCCCGCACGATCAGGTAGGCGCCTTCGGCAAAGACGACGCCGCGCAACTTCCGCCGGCGACGCAGTTGGTACAGAAAGTCGCCGGCGCGAACGATCGGACCCGCGATCAGCTGCGGGAAGAACGCGACGTAGCACGCGAACCGAACGAAGCTCGACTCCGCCCGCAGATCGCCGCGGTACACGTCGATTGTGTAGCTCACCGATTGAAAGGTGTAGAAGGAAATCCCAATCGGTAGGATCGGATCGATGCGACCGGCCCCGACCACCGAGTCCGGCAAGGCCGCGACGAGGAAACCGGCATACTTGAAGTAGGCCAGCAGCCCGAGATTCAGAACCAACGAAACGACCAGCGCGCCACGCGGCGACGCGCCGTCCGCCCGTAGCCGCTCGATTCGAAGCGCCGCGAGGTAGTCGATGACCGTGCTCAATACGATCAAGACGATGTAGCTCGGCACGTGCCACGCGTAGAACAACCAACTCAGGCCGAGTAAGACGAAGACGAGTGCGGTCGGCGAGCGCCACAGCGCAACGCGACAGAACATCGCAACCAAGTAGAAGAAGCAGAAAGCTGCCGAGACGAAGCTCACGATGAAGATTCCCGAATCGGCACTGCCGGCAGGACCACGCGCTCAGTCGCGGCGCGGCGCCCGGTTGGCATGCGGAAACGGCCGGTCGGGGGCGTCGACTCCGATAAACCCGCAGAGCCGAATCCACGGGTTCGCCTCCTCCTCCCAGCAGGACTGCAGCAAGCGGTGCGATTTGTTCCGGAAGTAGCTCACCACGTTCGCGTTGTGGCGCTCGTATCGTTCGATGAACATCCGCCGCGTCGGCGCAGTGCCGACCTCCTTCAGCCAACGATCCATGAGGCCGTGGCGTTCCCAGTGGGACAACTCGCTGTCCGCGATAGTTTCGGCGTCGGAACGCAAGGTGAGGACGAAGAGGCTGTCCGGGTACCACTTGCTGAGACGCCGGTAAATGTAGAGCCACGGTGCGTCGGCGAAGGCGTCGTAGCGCTCCGCCTTGGCGCGAATGGTGTCCTCGAAGGGATCGAACTGGCCGGGATCCAGGTCGAAATATCCCGACAGTTCGCGAAGCAGCGGGGTAAAGCTGTGACAAGAACGATAGCCGAGGCACTGCATGGCCTCGCCGAAGCTCGTCGTACCCGTCTTGAACATTCCGACCCCGAAGACCTTGAGGGGGCCGCCATGCGCGGTCCGCGGCCGAGAGAGTCGCAGTGTGGTCACCCCGACGCCGAGGTGCTTCGCGTAGACGCGATCGAGAATCGCCTCCCGATGCCCCAAAGTCTGGGCCAGCTCCGAGATCGCCCTTTCACCGGAGAAGCGGCTGTAGGAGCCGAAGTAGCGAGTCCGGTCGGACGTCCGGCGCAAGCCCGGGTTAAAGGTAAAGGCGCCGAACTTGCCTCCGCCGCCGCCGTAGCTCGAGTAGCAGAACGGAAACTCGACGTCCCCGACGCGCGCCACGAACATCCTCGACCGATCCGGAAAAGGCCGCACCTCGGTTCCGGTCAGCCGTACGATCGTCACCTCCGGATGGCTCTCGAGGATCGCGCGCGACGGAGAGAGGAAATCCTCCTCGGACAGCCACCAGTCGTCCTCGAGATGGAAGACGAACGGGCTGTCGATTCTGTCGTACAGACGGTCGACCGCCTCCAGCATCCTGCGTTTCGGCGAAGCCTCGGTGATTGAGTCGGAGAGGTCGACCAACTCCACCGAGCCGGCCGGGCAACGTGCCGCGACGTCGTCGACCGCGGCACGAATCGCGTCGGAAACCGCGACGTTTTCGCCGACCATCACCCGCAGGGAGTGGCGCCGGACATGGGGGATCAGCCCGTCCAACGTCGCGCGGAGAAGTCGCGGACGGTTGCAAGACGGGATCGCGACGGTGATATCGGAAGGCATACCGTGTTGGCGAGTCACTTCGGAGCGTGAGCCTGTATAGCGCAACTCTTGCACCCTACCAATGATTCTCGAGATCAGATTGCCGTCGAGCGAGATTCTCTCGCTCGAAACCGAAGCCGAAGATGTCGTCGCGCTCAAGACGGAGCTCGAAAACGCACTAGGGGCTCCCGCCGCGTGTCAGGATCTTCGCGTCGACGGCAGGCCATTGACCCGCATCGACGAGGCTGACGGCGCCACGGTCGACCTCGTGCTCCGGGTCGGCCCCGACTACGCGATCGCCGCCCTGGAGGTTCCGGACATACGCCGCGTCGAGACGTTTCGGCCGGCGGGATCGATCGTTCAACGGCGGGACTTCGAGCGTTTCGCCCACACCAGTGATCGCATCCGCTTCACCGACAGGCGGCCGCTGGCGAAGATTCGGGACCTCTCGAAGGCCGAAGCACGGGCCGAGGAAAAGCTCGGTCCGTACCGGGAACACGCCGAGGTCCGCCGGGAGAGGATCCGCGCCCTATGCGGCGAGCTCGGCTCGAACGAGATCGTCGCCATGTCGTTCAACGCGCCCTACTCCCTGCTCTTTCGCAACTGGCATGCCTCCTGCGTCGCCAACGGCATCGACGTCCGACACCAGACTTTGCTTTTCCCGATGGATCCCGAAGCGGACCGAATCGGCAGCGAGCTCGGGTACCGGACGTACTACGATCCGGAATCGTACGGCGGGTTCGGCCGCAGCGCCGAGGTCCGCTTCGGCGACCACCAGTGGATCGATTGCCTCTTCATGAAGAACGCTGCCATGGGAGACCTGCTGGCATGCGGCTTGGACGTCCTGTTCCAGGACGTCGACATCGTGTGGAAGAAGAATCCCCTGCCGCTACTGCGGAACCAAGGCGCGACCGGGGAATGGGATTTCATGTTTCACAAGGCTGCGATTCACGGGAAGTTCCAGCCTCTCTACTACAACAGCGGGTTCGTGTACGCGCGCAGCAACGAGTTCAGCCGCCTCACCTGGGACAAGATCGTCGACTATCAGCGATACGTTTACGCCTACGGAAGCCAGCAGGCGCCGGTAAACACGGTCATGAACACGTACCGCGAGCGCGGGCTTCGAACCCGCGCGCTCGATCCCGACGAGTT
Organism: Candidatus Binatia bacterium; assembly: GCA_028282445.1. GTDB lineage: Bacteria > Desulfobacterota > Binatia > HRBIN30 > CADEER01 > CADEER01. Next base: position 7,895 of record JANQHZ010000139.1, read on the forward strand.
CGTCAACGGCCACCTCCTGCGCCGACACCCGAAACGGGGCGAAACCAAGCTTTTTGCAGACGCGTACATTCTGCACGCCAACTGGACGAGCGGGCTCGAGCAGAAACTGGATCGGCTTCGCAAAATCGGCTTTTGGCACCTGGACGACAGGGAGAACGCGCGACCCGACGATGCCGACCGGCTTCCAACCCGAGAGACGCCGCACGGCGACCACGCTCAGTGCGTCGTCTCAGACCAGCTGGGCTGCATCTTCATCGCGATCGCCAAGAACGCCAGCAGCACGATCCGCGCGATGCTCGGAGACTTCGACGACCGCGTCTACAACAGCCGCTGCGCACGGATCCCACGCGAGACATGGCAGCGCTACAAGGTCTTCGCTTTTCTTCGAGATCCCGTCGATCGCGTGCTCGCAGCCTATCACGAGGTGTCGAGCCGGCTCACAAGGGGCGTCGGTCAACCGATGCCTTTTCAGCACCTGCCGGACGACCCCGACCGCTTCGAGGCCTTTCTCGACGCGGTCGAGACCAAGCCCTGGGAGGAGCACGTCCGGCCACAAGCCGACCTGATCGGGGAGCACACAGTCGACTTCTGGGGCCACTTCGATTCCCTGGAGATCGATGTCGCCCGGCTCTGCAAGCAGCTGGGGCAAGTGGCCCCGCTCGAGCTTCCGCAGTTCAGGCAGCGCGGGCCGCAGGGCCCCTTCCTGGTGCGACGCAAGGAGCTTCCCATCCGCACGCTCGATCGGATTCGAAGGATCTACCGCAGAGACTTCGAGCTCATTCAGTCCGTTGCCGCCCTTCGCGGCAACGCGGGCGAGCGCAACCGGGCGGAAGCGATCGCCAAGGGCCACTGGAACGCGCCCGAGATTCGACCCAAAAGCGTGTCGTCCTGAGGCCCAAACACATCATCGAAACAGATCGGTGTTTCGATAGATCCAGTCCTCAGCCAGCACGTATTGCTCCGCCGCAGCGGCGTTGCTGTGAACCGCCGCGATTTTTGACTCGTAGAGCTCGGGACTCAGTGACGGCAGGAGCTCGAAGAGCTCCTCCATCGTGTCGAAGTAGATGATTGCGTCGGTGTCGAAGAACTCCCCCAATCGCCGAGTG
>JANQHZ010000144.1 GCA_028282445.1 Candidatus Binatia bacterium
GGAAACGACTGAATATCGCGATCGGCGCGGTCGCTGGTCGTCGCCCGCCTCGGCCAGCTTTCGCCTGGCTTGATGTAGGTGTGATCATAGTGGCGGAAGAGAATACGGCACGCTTCGCCGATGTCCTCGGCCCAGTACTGCGACTGCCCGTTCGGTCCCATGATCCGCTCGTGACCGCCGATCCCCTGGTTGTCCTCCGCGGACACCCCTCCGGAGAATTCGAGAGCCCGCTTTCCGGTGAGCACCATCGAGGCGGCCGGCATCATGACCAGGATGCCCTTGGTATGCATCAGCATGGTGGCTTCGGCGTTCCAGTACGACTGACCGCCGACATTGGCCCCGCACACGATCAAGTTGATCTCGCCGCCGGCCTGCGTGAACTCCACCAGTCTACGGATGACTCGCGCCGTCCAATCGAGATTCTCGGTTCCGCTGTCCATCGCGATCTTGGCCCCGGAAGACACTGGGAACCATTCCAGCGGCACGCCCATCGTCTCGGCGAGATCGAGGGCCTTGATGACGCGCGTGCACTCGGCTTCCGCCAGCGAGCCCATCGACTTGCTCGGGTCTCCCAGCAGGACGACTCGCTCCATCCCCTCGGGATACTTGACGGTGAAGTTGCGGATCGTGCCGACGACCAAGTGGGCTTGGTTCATGCCCGGCGCGCGAGAAACCGGAACGAGATCCCCGGCATCGTCCAGGTCGTACTCGGTGAACTCTCCGGGCGGCAGATCCGACTGCACTTCCGACGGGTCGGAGCTCAACATCCGCACGATCTCGTACGGGTATACGAACCCGCGTTGGCGCATCTTGACGACCGTCTGCTCGTACTTGCCAAGCGGTCGTATCGGCTGCTCCGAGGGCGCCCGCAGGCTAACCTGAACATCGTGCTCCCCGACCGCGGAGATCTCGACGATCCTGTCCTCGAGCTCGCCGCTCGCACCACCGGGGATGCTCGCCCGAATCACCACCTTTTGAAGGCCGAGGCCCTCGGTCATCGGCGCCAGCGAACGGACAATGCCGTTGAGGTCAGAGAAGTCGAAGTCCAGGGCGGGCCAGACGTGCAGGACGATACGGTTCCAGTAGGCACGCTCCCTGGCCGACCGGCTCGACTGGTAGATCCGGATTCCCGCAAGCGCTTCGCTCAGCATGCGCTCGAGCAGGGGAAGTCGGATCGCGCGACCGGCTTCATCGCGAATGGGGGTCGCGTCCCGCACCTCGACGAAGGCGAACAGCCGCTCATCCCTGGCGTTCTCGCGCGCGACGGCACGAAACAGGTAGACGTCCTCTTGCGAGGGGAGGCGCTCGATGTCGAAGTTCTCGAGGCGCCAGAGCTGCAGGCGCTTGGCCATCATCGGATGGATGCCGCGATAGGGCCGCTCCTCCCGGTAGCCGTTGTCGTCCGGTCGGAAAGTGAGGTGGTACATGCGACCCAGGGCGGCGCCGGTTCCCGGATGAGCGATCGCCGCGCAAACTCGCCGCAACGGTCGCGGCATATCCGCCTGATCGAGCGCCGAGCGAATATCGCGTTCGAGATCGTCGGCGTCCGCAGGCTCGACACG
>JANQHZ010000197.1 GCA_028282445.1 Candidatus Binatia bacterium
CATCAAAGAGGTGCCATCGGCAACCAGGTCCTTCCAGGGCACGGGCGCTTTCGCAGTGTTGGCAGCACTTGGCCTGGGTGCCCTATTGGGTCTCTGCCGTCTGATCTTGCGCGTCAAGCCTCTCGTCCTGACCGCACAGGTTGCCTTGGCAGTGGCGTTCTTCGCGGCGCTCTTCGTCCCCGGGGTCCGGGAGTACCTCCACCTCTATTTCACCGTCTATCCTACCTACGCAGCGGCCGGCCCGGGCGGCTTTCAGTACGGCTACGGCCCGGCGATTCGGTACATGGAGTCGGTTCGCGACGAGTACGACATCTTGGCAATCAGCACCAGCGACACCAACCAGCCACCGATTTTCACGATGTTCTATCGGCCGCTCGATCCAACCGCCGGGCGTTCGCTCAAAGCACTCGGCTACCAGATCATCGATCCCGCCCACTACATCGCTTACGACATCGACAAGCGGGTGTTGTTCGCGCTGCGGCGGCGCGACCTGCGGTACTTCACCGACTACGAAATCAAGAAGCCGATCATCGCTCCCGGTGGGCAGGAGACCTTTCTCGTTACCGAAGTGCGGCAGCGGAAGAAGTTTCTGGACCAGTGGCTCACCCTCGGCCCCTTCGACAACAAGGACAAGAACGGCATCAATCGACAGGTGATTCCAACCGATCGTTTCTCGATGAAAACGATCGAGAACGCAGACGGAATTCGCGTCGCCTGGCGGCCGATCCGCACGATTTTCGTCCGCACGGGGTTGAACGAGTTCTACGGCCGCACCTCGCCCGGCGCGGCTCGTGGTCGCAATCCCGAGTTCGTTTGCGCATACGCGCTGACCACTTTGATGACCGAGCAAGCGTGGCCGGAAGCCTATCTCGAGATCCGCGGCACGGACGTCGTGCGGGCGTGGATCAACGGAGATCCGTTGACGACCGGGCCGATGCCCCTCGGCGATCAGCCGCGGCGCCGCAAGATCAAGTTGCGGAAGGGCGAGAACGCGCTCTTGATACAAAGTTGTGAGGAAATCGGGGGATGGTTCTTCGAGGCCCGCATCACCAACGCCGACGGCATCGACATCCCTGGCCTGCGCGCCGAGGCCGCGCTTCCGTCCGCGCCGCGCCAATCGATCGATGCGCCCGGGGGTGGGGACACATCGACGACAGCCTCGGACTTACAACTGGTTCGGGGATTCGGCAAAGCGATCACCTTTCAACACACCAAGGAAGATTTCGGCGACTACCGCGGCGGGGGTCCGTCTTGGTGGGCGACTTCGCGTGACGCCGACCCTTCCCTGATTTGGCAGACGGCTCCGCTACCGCGAAAGCAAAGGTCGGCAGTGGTCTTCGCCGGCTCGATGGGTGCGAGCCCCACCCGCGGCGAGCTGTGGGTCGAGGGCGAACATGTGCTCGACTTCGATATCGCCGAGAAGCTTCCCAGCACGAGTTGGAAAAACGGAGATTGGGAGCTGCGCTTCATCCATCGAAAGCAGGCGGCAGGCAATTCGGGATACTTCATTCTGCTGGTTCCGGAGCGTGTCGTACGCCCCAATCAGCCTTTGGAGCTGCGAGTGGCAATCCCCCGGACCAAAGAGAACTCGTGGTTCATGGTGAAGGACTATCCCGATACCATCGAACACGAGAATCTCTCGCCCGACACCATCATCAAGGGAGGCGACGCCGACTGGGAAACGGTCGTCGAGGATGTGGCGTCCGGTCGCTAGC
>JANQHZ010000271.1 GCA_028282445.1 Candidatus Binatia bacterium
TCACTCAGCTTGCCGCCGGTGACCGGGCGCAGCTCGTCCAATCCGTACCTGGCGACATACGGTCTCCACAGGCCGGTGCAGAAGTTGGAGAAGCGACAATCGTCGCAACCGTCGCTGCGTTGCTTCTGTGGCGCGTCCTCCGACAGGGCGGAGTTCGCCAGAGAGAAGCCGTCGGACCAGGCGCGGAACTCGTCGAGGAAGCAGAAGGGGATCCCCTGGCGCGAGCCGACGATGAAGGGCTGCTCGAGCTCGACGGCGCGGTACATCGCCCGCTTGAGATAGGGCATCACCAGCGACAGCTTGGGCATCACTTCGATGTTGTCGAGGGCCATGAACTGCGGGGTTACGAATGCAAAGGAGATCTTCACCTTGCCGCCGAACTCGCGGCGCACGAACTCGACGTACTCGCGCAGATAGGGATAGTTGCGCGCCGTGATGACGTGATTGAGCGCCGTCTTGACGCCGGCCTCGCGCAAGTTGTTCAAGCCTTGTACGGTGCGCGCGAAGTCGCCGACCTTCTGCGTAGACTGCAGCGACATCGCTTCGTCGTGTGCGTGCAAGGATACGAATGCGTTGGTGAGACCCGCCTGCGCGAGGGCTTCGACCTTCTCTTTTTTCGCCAACAATACCGCGTTGGTGACGACCTCGATCTCGGGAACTCCCAACCGGGATGCGCAGTGGACGTACTCGACGAGGTGCTTGGACAGAGTGGGCTCGCCGCCGGAGAACGACAGGCGCTTGATCTTGCGCCTCGCCCCGCGTGCGATGGCTCGCAACATCTCCTCGTGGCTCGACCACACGTTGGCGGAGGTTTCGTTGGCGCTGCAGAAGGTACAGTCCTGATTGCAATTGACGGTCGGTCGCAACACCAGGATCTCGGCCTTCGAGGCGGCGGTGCGCTGCTCGGCCGTCCACACGCGACTGCGCGTCGTGCGCTGCTCGTACATCAACTTGGGCTTGCGCTCGTAGGCGAGGATGCCCTTCTCGCCGTTGGCGCTGCGATACGAAGGCATCAGCCCCGGACACTGTGCTTTGACGGCGCAGCTCTCGCACTCTTTGCCGAGCACCGACCCGCCGCGGATCGACGACTTGGCCCGCGGGTTGATCGAGTACGAATCGTGCAGGTCTGGGAAGTCCCGAAGGGCGCACAGCGGGATACCGGTATCCGCGGTCATGCGCGCCCTGACCTCGAGCTCGCGACAGGCCAACAGGGCGGCGGCGAGGGCGGGGGCGGCTTCGTCCCAGCTCGGGGGGGCGATCACGTCCGGCACCTGTTGGCTCGGAACGAAGAAGCGCACGCTGCGCAGCGACGGTACGAACTTGCGCGCCAGGCGGACGATCTGATCGAGCTTTTGAAGCCGCGTCGGCAGAATCGGGATCTCGATCTCGATTCCCATGCCTGCGTTGGCGAGATTGCTCATCCCCTTGAGTGCGCCCACCAGGGCGCCCGCCTGGCCGGCGATACGGTCGTGCACGCCCCGCATCTGCGAAAACAAGGGGACGAGAGCGGTGTCGGCGCCGAGTCGTACGAATCCAACCGCGTCCTCCGGCGTTGCGCACCAAATCGCGTTGGTCCGCAAGACGATCTCGCCGTAGCCCTCCTCGCGCGCCCGCGCGACCATGGCGGCTGCGCGTGCGCTCTGCTCGCTCGCGCCACGAATGACCAGGCGCACGCCTCCTCCCTGCAGAGCCTTGGCGACGTCCCCCGGTGGTGAAGGCGAGGCCGTGCAGTCGCACACCACGCAGCGCAACTCGCAGGCGCCTCCGCAGTGGAGCAAGGCCGAGCGGTGATTCCGGCGCGCCGGCGTCGACTTGGTGGCCATGGAAGGCGGAGCGAACCTATTTCGATACGCGAAGATTGCCGGCGACGGGCGGCGCTACGCTTTCGGCGAGTGCGCTCGTCGCCGCTTCCGCCGAATAGTCGGCCCCACTCGGGCCGCCGCCGCCGCGCGTCGGTGTCGCGATTTCCGCTCTAAACGGTTTGATCTCGGCGTCGCCGTAGTGCTCGACGTAGGATCGCCGTGGCCCCAAGCAATAGGGGTCGAAGCTGCATTCTTTGCACTTCTCGGGCTTGAAGAACTGATCGCCGGCGTCTTCGCTCTTGAAGACCTTGTCGAGGACGGCGTTGTAGTAGCGCATATCTCCGTCGAGCATGCACGGCGGGTATCCGCCCTGGCCGATCATGCCGCCGAAGCCGACGTCGGTTTCGAGACAGTAGTCGAGCGCTTCCGATACGAAGGGCTTGATGTCGCTGAACTTCGGAATCACCCACTCGAAGACGAGGTCGCTGATGCCCTGGGCGATGGCCAGGCAGATCGACAGATGGCCGCCCTCGGCAGGGAACTCTTCGCGCAGGTAGCGCACCGTCGACGGCAGCTCCTGGTAGTTCGACTTGGTGAGGACGTGGGCGATTTGGGTGAGGATGCCGAGCTCGCGAAAATTATGGATCGCCTGCATTGTCTTGCCGAAGGCGTTGGGCAAACGGGTGATGCTGTCCGAGTGCTCGGGGTCGACGCTGTGCAAGGAAAAGGTGACCTTCTGCAGCCCCGCGTCGACCAGCTCTCGGGCGTACTCGAGGTCGGCGCACTTGACGCCGTTCGACTGCATTTCGATGACGTCGAAGGTATCGAGCGACTTGGCGAAGGCGATCAGCTCGGCGAGCTGCGGGTGCAACGTCGGCTCACCCCCGGACAACACCAAATGCTTGGTGCCGCCGTCGGCCATCTGCTGGATTTCCCTCTTCAGCTCGCCGGCGTCGAAGTCGGGGGCGGTGCGGTCCACGAAGCAGAAGGAGCAGGACATGTTGCAATGGCCGTTGATGCGGATGAGGCCGCGTGGGTTGACCGCCGAGTGCTCGTTCTTGAACGGCGATATGTTGCGATACTCGAAGTCTTCGAGCTTGTTGATCTTGCGCAGCTTCCAGCCCATCGAGCGCTCGAGCGGGACCGGTGCGAGCTCGTCGCCGCCGAAGCGGTCGAGGTAGGCGCTCTCGACCCCGTTGCAGCTGTGGACCAAGGAGCAGCTCTCGCAGGCGTCGACGCGAGCGAATTCGCCGTCGCCCTGGGAGGAGTGCTTGAGGAACTGGGCGCGATCGTAGAATACGGTGGCGTAGCGCTCGAGCGACTCGCCTGCCGCGCAGGGAAGAATTCCACGTTTGCTGGTGAAGCCGTACTCGACGTTGTGTCCCTGGCACTTGAGGAACAGGCGCGCCGCGATCTCTGCCTGTGCCGAGTAGGGCAGGAGCTGGTCGCGGTGTTCGTTTGCGACGCGGTCGATTTCCGGGAGCGACAACAGGAAACCGTTCAGCCCGCGCAGCCCGACGGCCCAATCAACCAGCGCGTCGAGATCCTCGACGTTGCTGCGGACCAGCGGCGTTACCAGGTAGACACGCGGTGCCGTGTCGCCTCCGTGCGCGGCGGCGCGGGCGAGGCCCTCGAGGGCGGGGCGAACCGCGCCGTCGTCGCTCATGACGGCTTGTTGTACCGAGTCGCGCACTCCCCCGACGACGAGAAAGATCTCGCTGATGCCCAGCTTGGCGAGCAATGCCGTCGCTCCCTTGCGGGCCAGCGGAGCGCCGTCGGTTTGTACCGCGAGCCTACGGAAGCCCAATTTGCCCAGCTCCAAGGCAAGCTCGACGAAGTTCGGGTGCTTCAGCGGCGAACCGCCGGCGATGGTCAGGCGCTGGCATCGATCGGAGTCGATCGAGCGTGCTTGCGCCAGCAGTTCGTCGAGCGGTGCCGGAGTACTGGCCTGTCGCCAACCCGGATCGGCAAATCGGTACTCGAGAGAGTCCGGGAAAATGGTCAGCTTCGCCTCTTTCACCAAGCCAGCCTACAACTCTTGGCCCAACGGAATCAACGACTCATAGGGTCTCAAAGTGGCTGGATTCATGAGGAGTTAGGCCCAATCGAGACATTTTGGGGTTTGTTGGATTCGGGCGACGAGTCCGGAGAGTTTCGTCGACGAAGCGGCTGCTCGGCGGCCGTCGGGGCGGGCGCTGCGGCGGCGGTGCTCCGTGTCAGCGATCGTTGCTTTGGATCGCCTCGGCGAGGGCGGTGAGGGCACCGGTCTGCGCTGCGGTGAATTTTCGCCCCGCGGCGCGGATCTCGTAGTGGCGGGAACGCCGAAAGTGCGGACCCTGGCCGCGCGGCACCACTTCGACGAGAAGCTTCGGTTCCGCGCCGTGTGCGAGCTCGATCTCGACCAGGCCTGGGCGGGTGCGAATGTCGGCGATCTGCCAGCCGCCGGCGAAGATGCCCGACACCGGTAGCGGTCGGATGAGCGTTGCGAAGCGCTGCCGAAAGGCGCTGCTGGCGGGTGTGGCGGCGGGTTGCGCACCGGATCTGCGACTGCCGTTGCCGTCACCACCGTAGCGTCGCCAGACATCTTCCGCGCTGATCTTCGACCACGCCTCGCCGGCGGCGGCGAACTCGTCGAGCAGTGCTTGGAACAAGTTGACGATGTCGCGGCTCTGGTTGCGCTCGGTGACGATGGTCGCGAGATCGGCGAAGTGGGCGACGTCGGCGTGCACGTGCTTCCAAGGATGCGACGGGTAGTAGCCGTAACGCTGCGAGGCATTGTCGTGCTCGGAGGCGAATTGCTCGACCAGTAGCCCGTCCCGTTGCGCGAGGTAGTAGAGCGCGGTGTCGGGGTACAGGCGGGCTCGCGCCAGCAGAATACTCCCCCGCAGCTTGTCGAGATTGGTCCGCCGTATGGCTTCGAGATTGGTTTGAAGATCCTGCATCGTCGTCCACGGCGAGAACAAGATGAAGCCGAACGCCGCATGACCGAGATCGAGAGCCTCGCCGTAGCGATCCTTCCACTTCCAGAGCGTGTCGAGGAACTCGATGTTCAACTCGGCTTGGATTCCCTTGTTGAAGCGGTCGAGCTCGGGTTGCGAGAAGTTCTCGATCCCAACCAGGAACGGCGCCAACTTGACGTCGATCTTCTGAGCGACCTCGAGGGCGCGGTCGAAGCGCCCGGCGTTGCGCAGAAACCACTCGGCGCGGGTCTCCAGGAGAATGCTGAAACCAGACAGTCCCTCAGCCTCGCAGCGCTCGACCACCTCGGTGAGGTATCCGAATGGATTTTGGTCCTTCAGGACCAGCAAGTTCAGCTCGGGGGCCTGCGCACGCACGTAGCGGATCTGTTCGAGCACCGACTCCGCCGTCTCGGTGTTGGGATGAGCCTCGTAGTTGTTGCCGGTGGTGCAGAAAGCGCAGCCGCGACCGAATTGCTCGGGAATCTCGGTACCGGCGTAGAGCGGGTTGTCGCGCGCATCGTTCTGAAACGGGCATCCGCCATTGCCGGTCACCGAGAAGGTGCGGTTCTCGGGGAGAAGCTCCGGGTTGACCACCAGCGGCCGCAGGTTCGGCGCGTAGCGCGTCGGCACCGGCGGGGCCTCGACGGTGAGCTCGGGCTCGCGCCAGCGGCCGTCGCCTTCCTTACTCCGAAAAAGAACGTGCGCCGGTGGCGAAAACGCTTCGCCGCGCAACCATCGCAGCAGCTGTGGCAGGATCTGTCGGGGGTGGCCATTGCAAAAAATGTCTGCAGGCGCCGAGTCCAGTAGCTCGTGCTCGCCACGCAGCCCGATGAACGTCTTGCCGGGTAGCCGAGAACGCAAGCGCGCGACCAGCTCCGGGCTCCAAACGCGCTCGTACACGATCGGGTCGAACGGACGCAGCGTGTCGAGCAGCTTGGCTTCGACGTCGGCCGCGTTGGCGTTCGGGTCGATCACCGCCAGAACCAAGTCGTTTTCGATCCCACTCGTGCGTAGATCGCCCGACAATAGCGCCAGCTCGCGATCGTCGAGGAAGGAACGGTCGCTGTGGCTGTGAAAGCTGAGAATCGCCACCGGGGAGTCCGGAGAGCAGCGGTGCTCGGGCATGGAACCAGCTATAGAACAATTCGGTATGGGCTTGGAACCGCCCAGCGATCCGGCGGCGCCGGGTACCGGTCCGCCCGGCGAGCCTGAGGACCGTGGTGCGATATGCTCTTTTGCCGTGGTAGGCGTTTCGGTTAGAGTCGCCGAGATGGACGAGGCGATCGATACCACCTCCGAGAGCCGCGGCGCTCGCGGCGAAGGCGAGGCGATGGCCGGTGTTGCGTTTCGCGACCCCGTGGGTCTCGAAGACGAAGTTGCCGCGATCCAGCTCGAGATCGCGCGGGCGCTGGTGCGAGCGCCGACCTTGCCGGTCGAGTTGCCCGCCTTCGACCTGACCTTTCTGTCGGTCGGAGCGAAGAAGGGTGCTGTCGATCTCTACATGGGCAAGCAGCAGCCGATCGCGCGGCTGAGAATCGAACGAGCCTCGACCGATGCGAAGGCCGATGCAAAAGGGAAGGTTCCGGCAGTCGACGTCTCGATCGTCGAGCTCGATCGTGCGGCGCAGCGATACTGGCCCAAGCTGGAGGCAATGGCGCGGCGCTTGCGTGCGGCGATCACGCCCGACAAATGGAAACGAGCGCTACGGTTGACCAAACAACTGGCCGAGTTGCCGGTCGAAGTACCGCTCGCCTTCTATCGTCAGCTGGTGCCGGGAGTGGGCGAGCAAGGATTGGTGCGCACCGGATTCAACTGCAATCAAAACTGCGGCATCTGCTGGCAGGACCGGACCTGGGGGCGCTACGGCCCGGAGCAGATTCTGACCTGGATCGAGGATCTCTATGCGGCCGGTGCGCGCGGATTGATCATCTCGGGCGGCGAGCCGACGCTCGACCCCGAGCTCGATACGTATATCCGGCGTGCGCGCGAGCTGGGCTTCCGGGCGATCACGCTCGAGACCAACGCGATCCAGTTCGCAAAAGCCGGTCTCGCCGAGCGGTTGCTCGACGCCGGTCTGACCGATTGCTTCGTCTCGCTGCACAGCGGAGACGCCGAGACCTCGGACGCGATCACGCGTGCGCCGGGCACGTTCTCGCGGACCGTTCTCGGTGTGAAGGCGCTGGCCAGCGCCGGTGTCCCGGTGCGCTTCAACTGCGTCATGACGCGCGAGGGAATCGACCATCTCGAGGGCGTGCCGGACTTCCTGCATCGTGAGTTCGGCGACCTGCCGCTGGCCAAGGGCCTGATGCTGTCACAGCCGACCGACCCGTGGGATCGCTCCTTGTTGCCGACGATCATCCCCGAGCCCGAGCGGCTACGCACGGTTCTCGCCAAGGTGATCGATCGAGCGTTCGCTCTGGGGATCGAAGTGAGCGGCCTGGACGGCCCGTGTGGCCCGCCGCTGTGCGCTTTTGGAGCGGACCGACGCATTGCCGACTTACAACCGATCCCCGAGGTCTTGGACGGCCGAACGTATTTGAGCGCCTGCGACGGTTGCGCAGTGCGTTCGGCGTGCTTCGGAGTGCGCATTGCCGACGTCGAGCTGTACGGCGACGCCTGCGCCAATCCGCTGCGGGAGCTTCCGGGCGGCTGAACGTCGGTCGGTCAGCGAAGGAACCGCGTCAATCGGCCCAACAGCCCTCCGCCACCGGCGTCGTTGCGACGTGCGGGTGTCGCCTCGTACAAGTCGGATGGATGGACGGGCTTGAATTCTTCGAGGCCGTAGCGCTCGGCGTAGACGCTGTAGTGCTCGCCGGGGCAGACCGGTGCGAGTGCGCACTGCGATACGTGCGGGCAGGGTACCACCGCGACCGCGAAGGCGCCGCCTTCTCCGCTGGTGCCGCTGGCGTGAACGAATTGGTCGCTACGGTACTCGGTGCCGGCGAGCGGGAACGCGCGCTGCGGGAAGGATGCCCCCAGTGCGGGAACCCCGCTGCGGCGTTCGACCTTCCAGGTCAAGCAAGGGTGGCGAAAGGCATTGGTCACGATCGGGAGCGCCCATCGTCGCTCGTCCGACGGTAGTCGCTCGACGTTCTGCAATAGACGCGACAGCAGCTCGCTCTCGGCCACTGCAGACTCGACGTACGGGTCGCGCGTGGTCGGACGCATCGGGTAGGGCAGGTGCGCGTCGACTTGATGGATTCCCATCGTTCGCAGGTGGCTCAGCATGGGCACGATCTCTTCGATGTTCTGCTTCACGAACACGGTGCTGATCTTGACCACCTGGTTCGATGCCTCGTTGCGAAGCCCGGCAATGGCTTCGCTCACCTCGGCGTGCGCTCCCGGGGTACCGGTGACGAGATCGTGCGTTTCAGCATTCAACCCGTAGAGCGGAACGAAGACGCTGAGATGTTGCGGCGCTCGCTCGAGGAACTGTCTGCGAAACTCCGGGTCGGCCAGGCGGCGCCCGGTCGAAAAAACCGTCAGGGCCGGAAAGCCCATTGCGCGGATCTCGTCGATCGCCTCGAGTGCTCGCGAATGGCGCAGAGGGTCGATGCCGTTGAGTCGAACCTCGGCGACACCGCGTTGCGCGGCTTGGTGGAGCTGCATACGGACGTCTTCGAGATCGGTGTCGCCGGCATCGGTCGGTATCACATACGACTTCACCGAGCAGAAGACGCACTTTTGACCGCATTCGGGGTCGAGAGCGAGATTGAGTGCGGG
>JANQHZ010000299.1 GCA_028282445.1 Candidatus Binatia bacterium
TTTGGTGCTCGTTCGTTCAAGGGTTTCCTCCAGACATCCGGTCAATCCTTTGGTTGGTCGTAGGCGCCGACCTTGGCGGCTTCATCTGCGGTTCTCTCCGATCGAACAGGAGGTTACGGGCGCCGCTCTTCGGTCACTCACGTGGCCTCGCGAGTCGCCAACGAGTCGGGATCGACACCGAGAATCTGCTCAACCAGCTCGGCATGGCCCTTGCCGTGGCCACCGTGAATTCCAATGGTCGCGTTGTTGCCTAAGTCCCGGCGATCTGGGCGACTAGAAACCGGCGGGAAAACCCGCAACGGCGAGACGCTTCCCAAGCAGCTCGAGCTGATGGGCGGCCGAGCCCAACTCGTGTTCGAGCTGTGTTGCCCAGCGGGAGTGCCGGTGCAGCGGATAGTCGACGTCGATGCCGATTCCTCCGTGCAGGTGCTGGCACGCGTAGGCCGCGAACTGTCCGCCTTCTGCCGCCCAGAACTTCGCTACGGCGACCTGTTCCGCCGCCGGCAGATCCCGAGACAGACGCCAGACTGCTTCGAGTGAGCTCAAGCGAACCGCCTCTACATTGATGTAGGCGTCGGCCGCTCGCTGGTGGACTGCCTGAAAGCTGCCGATCGGGCGATCGAACTGAACTCGCTCCCGACTGTACTCGGCCGTGATCTCGAGAGCGCGCTCGATGACGCCCAGCTGCATCATGCAGCGAGCGGCGGTCGCGCGCTCCGTCATCCAACGCAGCACTGTGGCTCCTTCCTCGCCACCGCCAATCCGAGTCTCGCGTCCGACCAGGGCATCCCGGAGCTCGACCAGCGCGTTCGGTTGGCGATCCGAGGTTTGCTGAGGCTGCACCTCGACCCCATCGACGCGGGGATCGAGCGCAAAGACCTCGACTTCACCTCCGTCCGTTCGAGCCGGAACCAGGATCAACGAGGCCTGTTGGCCATAGGGAACCAAAGCTTTGGTCCCGGTCAGACGATACCCCTCGGTGACCTCCACGGCGGAGGTCGCAGGCGAGAGCGGATCGCTCGAGGCCGTCTCCACCAGTGCCGCAGTGACGACCTTCGCTCCGCTGGCGATCCCCGGAAGCCACTCGTCGCGTTGGGCCTCATCGCCAAAGCGCGACAGCGGAAGCGCGCCGGCAACCAGAGAGGCATAGGCCGGTACGGTCGCGACCGCGCGACCAACTTCCCGCATCAGCAGGCAAAGCGAAGTAAAGCTGAGTCCCGCGCCACCGTATTGAGTTGGGATAGCGGTGCCGAGCAGACTCGCTTCCGCCAGTGCCTGCCAAATCTCTTCGTCGAACGGCCGACTGCTCGACTCGAATGCCTTGAGCCGTTCGTTGGTGGCGAGATCTCCCAGAATTTGCTTTGCGAGCTCGACGACAGCCTGTTCTTCTTCCCCGATCGCGAAATCCATCCGCTCCTCAATCCTTGTAGTGCGGCATTCCGAGACCGGCCATCGCGATGATGTCACGTTGGATCTCGTTCGCGCCGCCGCCGAACGTGAGAATCACGCTGTTCAAGTACGCCGACTCCACGACGCCGCTCAGCGCCGCGCCCGGACTTCCGTTCGCGACGATCCCGCTACAGCCGAGGATCTCGAGGAAAGCCCGGTTCGCTTCGATGGTGAGCTCGCTGCCGAAGACTTTGATTGCCGAAGAAGCCGCCATGTCGGGTTGACCGCTGGCGGCTGCCCATGCCTGCTTCCAGTTCATCAGGCGCAGCACTTCCACCTTGGCGAACACCCTTGCCAGGTGATTCTGAACCCAAGATGCCTCGATCAGTGGCCGTCCGTCGCGCACCGTCGTCGTCGCCCAGTCCACCACGGCTTTGAGGTTGCTGCGCAGCCTACCGACAGTCATCAGCGAGATGCGCTCGTGATTGAGTTGCCCGGTGATGAGTTTCCAGCCCTTGTTCTCGCCGCCGATCAGGTTCTCGGCGGGAACGCGAACGTCATCGTAGAACGTCGCGTTCGTCGTAACTCCACCGACCGTGCGAATTGGTTGGCGAGAGAACCCTTGCGCACTGGTCGGGACCAGGAAGATCGAGAGACCCCGGTGCTTCTCGGCCTCGGCATCCGTGCGCGCAGCCAGCCAGACGAAATCGGCATACTCAGCCAAGCTCGTCCACATCTTCTGCCCGTTGATCACCCAGTCATCCCCGTCGCGCACCGCGGTCGTCTTGAGCGAGGCCAGGTCTGTACCCGCGGAAGGCTCCGAGTATCCGATCGCGAAGAAGAGCTCGCCGGCGAGGATCTTCGGGCAGTACGTCTTGCGCTGCTCCTCCGTGCCGTGCTGCTGCAGCATCGGGCCGACGGTATTGAGCGTTAGGAACGGAAACGGAAAACCGGCCGCCTGAATCTCGTCGGCGAAAATGAACTGCTCCACCGGGGAGCGCTCCTGGCCGCCGTACTCCTTCGGCCAACTGACGCCGAGTAGCCCATCCCGCCCCATTTGCTTCATCGCCTTGCGGAACTCTGGGCCGCCCCCTTCCCAGGCTCCGCTGATCTCGGCGGATAGAGCGTCGGTCATCATCGCCGAAAAGTACTCGCGCAGCTCGTCCCGGAACTGCCTCTGCTCCGGCGTGTAATCAATCTGCATGAACTAGGCCTCCGCCGGTTTGGCGTTCTCTTTCCAGTCCTCGACCAGAAGCTCCATCGTGACGTCGATCGCCAGGTTCATCTCGTCGTCCAGAATCTCGTAGAGCTTTCCGTCGGTGGAGTGGTTGCCGAAGAACGCAACGCCCCCCTGTTCGCCACCGCGCTCCAGGTGGGGCATCGCCTCACCGACGGTGAGCGCGTAGTCGCCGACGCGCCGAACCCGCGGCTCGCAGCGCGACCCATCGGGACGGATGTCCCAGAGATGCTGCTCGCCGGCGAGGACCAGAACCGTCGTGGTCGAGGTGTGACGATGCATCGGGCAGTGACCGCCGTCGTCCCCCCAGCGTACGAGCATGCCGAGAGTCCCCGCCGCCAGGTCGTAGCCGAGGATCGTATAGTCGTGGTGGATCAGGATCGGTGACCCATCTTCGCCTGTAACCTCGCGCCAGCGGTAGCGGTCGAAGTCTAGTAGTCCCTTCATCGTTGATTCTCCTTCCATCCGGACACGCGGCCCGGCTCGCTTCTATTTCGCTTCGAGGCCCTTCATGTCGCCGGCCTCGCGCCAGCTTTCCAGGATATCGGCGAACTCGGTGGGCTCGCCGAAGTAGAACCCGTTCTGGCGACCGATTCGGTCCGGTTGGCCTTCGTTGTTGTAGTAGCCGGGAGTGCAATTCTCGGCGAACTCGATCGTTCGGTCGGAGCGCGCCACCACCTCTTCCACCCATGCCGACTCGGCTTCCTCGGTCACCTCGACGCGAGTCAGTTTCTCGGACAGCGCGCGCTGCACCACGTACGCGATGTGCCGGGCCTGCAGGTCGATGACATAGGGGAAGTTCACGGTGAACCCGGTCTGCGTCATGCTCATCAAAAAGCAGTTGGGGAAGCCGTTGATGTGGATACCGTGCAGAGTCCGCGCTCCTTCGCTCCACTTCTCGGTCAGCGTCGTTCCGTCGCGACCCAACGTCTGGTACCCGGCGCGTCTCGCGTAGTCGGTGCCGACCTCGAAACCGGTCGCATAGATCAGGCAATCGACCTCGTACTCGACGCCGTCGACCACGACCCCCTTCTCGGTAATGCGCTCGACCCCTTGGCCGCCGGTGTCGACCAACGTGACGTTGTCGCGATTGAAGGTCTGCAGGTACTCGTCGTGGAAGCACGGCCGCTTGCAGAACTGTCGGTAGTAGGGCTTCAGCGCCTCGGCCGTGGCTGGATCGTCGACCAGCGCTTCGACGCGCGCTCGAATCTGCTCCATCTTGAGAAAGTCCGCGGTCTCGACGGACTTCGCCAACGCCTCGGGCGACAGGTCGGGATTCTCTTCGGCGAGCATCATCGTGAGCAGCTTCCGGATGATATCGGTCCAACCGTCGTCGACCAGATCCTCCTCCGCGTAGCCGCCCGCTGTCAGGATCTGGAAGTTGTCGATCCGGTTCTTTTGCCAGCCGGGCTCGAGCGCCGCCGACCATTGCGGATCGGTGGGGCGATTATCGCGCACGTCGACGGACGACGGGGTGCGTTGAAACACGTACAGATGTTCCGCATCGCGTCCGAGATGTGGAACGCACTGCACCGCCGACGCGCCGGTCCCGATGAGCCCGACTCGCTTGTCGTGGAGCCCGGTCAGGTTCCCGCTCGCGTCACCGCCGGTATAGTCGAAGTCCCAGCGACTCGTGTGAAACGACGTGCCGCCGAAGTTCTCGATGCCGGGGATACCGGGCAGCTTCGGCTTCTGCAGGAAGCCGTTGGCCATACACACGAAGCGCGCTCGTATGGCGTCGCCACGGTCGGTTGCAACAATCCAGCGCCTCGCGTCCTCGTCCCACCGCAGCTCGGTCACCTCGGTCTGGAAGCAGACGTCGCGATAGAGGTCGAACTTGTCGGCGATCGCCTTGCAGTGGGAAAAGATCTCGCCGCCTCGGCTGTACTTCTCGACCGGAACATAGCCGAGCTCTTCGAGCAACGGCAGGTAGACGTACGACTCGATGTCGCAGGCGATCCCCGGATAGCGGTTCCAGTACCAGGTGCCGCCGAAGTCGCTGCCCTTCTCGATCAGGCGAATGCCTTCGACGCCGAGTTGGCGCATCCGTGCCCCGGCGAGGAGACCGCCGAAGCCACCGCCAACCACCAGGACGTCGACTTCGTCGGTCAGGGGTGCGCGGTCGACCTGCTGTTCGACCCATGGGTCGGCGGCGAAGTGAGCTAGCTCGCCGGCGACCTCGACGTACTGCGTGTTGCCGTCGGGGCGCAAGCGCTTCTCGCGCTCGACGCGGTATTTTTCGCGCAGCGCCTCTGCCGTTGCCTCATCAAGGGATTCCGGTGCCTCGGATTGTTGTGCGTCCTTTGTGCCCATCGCTATTCCTTGGTCTGCGCGCTTCGCCCTGAGCGACTGCTCTGCTTGCTTGTGCGAGCTTTCGCCCGCTCTCGGGTCCGCGTATCTTGCCGGCCTCGACCGAGACCGTCGCGCAAGAGGGTGAGGTAGGCATCGACGATCGCCTCGTCTCCGGTGCCGTCGGAATTGTCCGTCATTTGCTCCAGGAAGTGGCGCGCTCCGAGGAGGAAGTGAGCTTGCGCGGTCACTCCCGCTTCATCCATCGGCCTGAGCGACCCCTCCTCGATCCCAGCCCGAATTCGCTCCGCCATTCGCTCGACCCAAGCGGCAACCGCCCTCCGATAGAGATCCGGCTCGTGCAACTTGACCTGATCCGCAAGACCGATGTGGCCGGGGTAGGCTCGCAAGTATTCGAGGTAGACGAGCAACCCCCTTCTCTGTCGGTCGAAGAAGTCGGCACCGTCGTCGATATCGACCGCGTGCAGCCGTGCCATTAGATCGCCGATCAGCCAGTCCATCATCTCGCGCAGGAGGCGGTCGCGAGAGCCGAAGTGGTAGTGGAGATTGCCGATCGCGAAGCCGGCGCGTCCAGCGATTCCAGCCAGGGACGCCTTGTGAAGCCCTGCCTCGTTCGCCTCTTCCAGAGCGGCCGCGAGAATCCTCGCCCGCGCATCAGCCGACTTGGAGTATCCATTCTGCGACCGCGCGGCCGGAGGTGGAGTCACTGACTTGGTTGGCATCGACTGAATCTTGCACCAGTTTTCAGTTTGTGACAAGACCTGAGTCGAATCCGTGGCCAGAGAGGCAAGAATGAACTCGGAGAATCAAGCGAACGACCTGACCGATCTCGACCTGACTTCCCATGAGGTCTACCGAGAGGGGTTTCCACATCATCTCTTCAAGCAGCTGCGACATGAGCGGCCGGTCTGGAAGCAGAGGGTCCGCGCAGGCTCATCCGTGAACGGCGGTGAAGACTTCTGGGTGCTTACCAAGTACGAGGACATCCAAGCGGCGAATCGAGACACGATCCTCTTCTCTGCCGTCGATGGCCCATCCCTGGCGGATAGACCGGAGATGCGCGGGACGATGCTGGTGAGCATGGACGGACGCGACCACACTCGGCAGCGGAAGCTCATCAGCGCAGGCTTCACCCCCCGCATGGTGGGGCGGCTGGAGGAACAGGCGCGCCTTTGGGCAGTGTCGATCATCGAACAGGCGCTCGAAGCCGGCACCTGTAACTTCGTCCAGGACGTTGCCTACCAACTCCCGATGCACATGATCGCTGACATCGTCGGTATCCCGACCGAAGATCGCCAATGGCTCTTCACACTGACGGCGGACTTTCTCGAAGCGGGCTCGCCCGACAACCCACTCCCGCCGGAGGAGCAGGTGGCGCTGCAGGTGCAGATGTTCGAGTACGCACAGAATCTCGGGCGGGAGAAACGAACCAATCCCCAGGACGACGTTTGGACGATTCTCTCGACCGTCGAGGTGGAAGACGAGGATGGTGAGCGCGCGGCGCTGAGTGAGATTGAGCTCGATCTCTTTTTTCTACTGCTGACGATCGCAGGCAGCGAAACGACTCGAAACGCCATCACGCTCGGCTTGCTCGCGCTCCTCGACAACCCCGATCAGCTCAAGACCCTGCGGGCCGACCCCAGCGCGATGGACTCTGCGGTCGAGGAGATGCTGCGTTGGTCCTCGCCCGTATCGTACTTCGCCCGGCGGGCAACCCGGGACACCGAGATTCGTGGGGTACCCATCGCCGAAGGCGAGAGAATCACTCTCTGGTATCCCTCGGCCAATCGCGACGAGGAGGTCTTCGATGACCCCTTCCGTTTCGATATTGCGCGTCGGCCGAACGAGCACGTCGCCTTTGGCGGAGGTGGGCCGCATTTTTGCCTGGGTGCAAACCTCGCCAGGCGTGAGATTGCGATTCTATTCGAGGAGCTACTCGCGCGTACCCGCAACATCGAAGTGCTCGAGCCACCGGTGTACAGCGCCTTGAGTATTCACAATCCTATCCTCGTAGCGCCCAACACGCTCACGGTTAGACTCTCTTAGCCGATCTCGTAGAAAGCGGAGACTGGACATGCAAACAGGATTGGCGGGCATTCGAGTACTCGATTTTTCGGGCCAGATCGCAGGTCCCTACTGTTCGAAGCTCTTCGCCGACGCCGGCGCCGACGTGATCAAAGTCGAGCCGCCCAGCGGCGACTCTCTGCGCCGGTGGTCCGCCTCTGGTGCCGTTCCCGCCGATCAGGACTCGGCACTCTTCAACTACCTCAACGCGGGCAAGGGGTCCGAGGTTGGAACGATCGAAGATCCCCATATCGCCACTCTGCTGGGCGAGGCCGACCTGGCCATCGGAGCGTGGGGCCTGGCGACGGACGGCGGGCAGCCGGCGCTCGACGTCTCGGCGCTACGGGCGACGCATCCGCGCTTGGTTGTGCTCTCGATCACTCCCTACGGTACCACCGGCCCTTGGTCCGATCGCCTCGCCAGTGAATTCACGCTGCAAGCGGAGTGCGGTTCGATCGGAATGCGCAGTGTCATGGGCGGCGAGCCCTACCAGGCTGGCGGACGAGTTACCGAATGGGCGGCGGGAGTCTACGGAGCGGTCGCAGCATTGGCGGCGGTGTTTCGTGCGCGAGCCGGTGGCCCCGGTGAGCACGTCGACCTCTCTCTCCTCGAAGTCGCCAATACGATCTTCACGAACTTCTCCGAGACGATGAACCGATTGATGAACGGCAGCGCCGCGGATCCCGAGCACGCCTTCCTTGCTGCGGTAGTCGAGACGCCGTCGATCGAGCCCACGGCAGATGGGTTCGTCGGATTCTGCACGAATTCGCGACAACAGTTCGCCGACTTCTTGCTGATGATCGGCCGCCCCGACTTGCAGGAGGACGAAGAGCTCGCGCAGTTTGCCGGCAGACTGATGCGCTTCGAAGAGTGGAGCGCGATCGTAAAGGACTGGACCAAGGACAAGAGCACCGAGGAGATCATCGAGCTCGCATCGGCGCTGCGCATCCCGGTAGCGCCGGTGGGCAACGGCGCGGCGATCCTCGAGAACGAGCATCTCGCTGAGCGCGCAGTATTCCACTCCGACGCGTCGGGGAGCTTCCGACAGCCGCGACGTCCCTACCGAATCGATGACGAGGACTCGCCAAGACCGGGACCAGCGCCAGCGCTGAACGAGAGCCGAGGCACTGGCTTCGGAAGTGCCGATGCCAAGACGCCGGGAACCGGCGACCGCCTGCCTCTCACCGGCGTGCGCATCGTCGACATGACCGCGTGGTGGGCCGGCCCCTCCGCGTCGCACATTCTCGCTTCGCTCGGCGCCGAGGTCATTCACGTCGAGGCAACAACGCGTCCGGACGCGATGCGAATGATCGGCGGCATGATGGCGGCGCACTACGATCAATGGTGGGAAGTGAGCCCGCATTATCTACACGCCAACAGCAACAAGCTCGGCATCACGGTCGATCTCAACTCTGCGCGCGGCCGCGAGCTGCTGGAGCAGCTGCTGGCTTCGTCGGACGCGGTGTTGGAGAACTACACGCCGCGGGTTCTCGAGAACTTCGGACTCACCTGGGAGCGTGTCAAAGCGATCAATCCGCGCATCATCATGATGCGGATGACTGCCTTCGGACTGACCGGACCGTGGCGCGACCGTACGGCGTTCGCACAGACGATGGAGCAGTTTACCGGGATGGCCTGGCTAACCGGACACACCGACGACCAACCGCGCATTCCTCGCGGTCCACTCGATCCGATCGCCGGCCTGCACTCGGTCTTTGCTTTCCTCGTGACACTGACTCAGCGCGAACGCGACGGGCGCGGCCACCACATTGAGGCGGTGATGGTCGAAACAGCGCTCAACGTCGCTGCCGAGCAGGTCGTTGAGTGGACGGCGTACGGAAGGCTTCTGTCGCGTGAGGGCAATCGCGCTCCCACCGCAGCGCCACAGGGCCTCTATGCATGCGCCGGCGACCAGCCCGGACTCGCGCAGTGGCTCGCGATCTCCGTCACAGGCGATGAGCAGTGGCGGGCGCTTCGCATCGCAATGGATGATCCCGAATGGGCTCGAGATCCGGCGCTCGACAGCCACGTCGGCCGGCGCGCCGCTCACGATCGCATCGACGAGCACCTTCGCGCTTGGACCAAAGAATACGACCGCGACGAGCTCGCCGACAAGTTGCGTAGGCTCGGCCTCCCGGCATCGCCGGTTGCCGACCCGAGCCGCATACTCGAGACCAATCCGCAGCTGCGCGCTCGCCGCTACTTCGAAACCCCCGAACATCCGGTTGTCGGCAAGATGCCGCTGCCGTCGCTGCCTTTTCGCTGCGATGCCATCGATCGCTGGCTCCGCACTCCGGCGCCGACGATGGGACGTGACAATGAGGAGGTGTTGGGCGGCATTCTGGGGCTTTCGGAATCCGAGCT
>JANQHZ010000307.1 GCA_028282445.1 Candidatus Binatia bacterium
CCGAGCAGAAGCCGGAAGAAGCGGACTCGATCCTCGACCGCATCTTCGGTCCGGATGGCGAGGAAACCCGCGCGGCGCTGAACCGCGGTCTGGAGCTCATGAACGGGCAGTTCAACGCCCACGGCGTCGAGATGGGGCAGCGTTACGAATCCTCGGCGGTCGTCGACGACGGTACCGCCTTCCCGGCCTACGAGCGCGACGCCGACCTGTACTATCAGCCAACCAGTCATCCCGGTTCGCCGCTGCCGCATGCGTGGCTCGAACGCGAGCGGCAGCCGTTGTCGACGCTCGACCTGTGCAGCTACGAACGCTTTACGCTCCTCACCGGAGTCGGTGGGTCAGCCTGGCATGACGCGGCCCGGCGTGTGTCACAAGCCACCGACGTAGTAGTCGAACCGGTCACGATCGGGCTAGGTCAGACCAACAACGACGTCCTCGGTGAGTGGCTGCGCCGTCGCGAGATCGGTGATCGCGGCTGCTTGCTGGTGCGACCCGATCGCGTCGTCGCCTGGCGCTCGCACGACATGGTCGAGGACCCCAGTGCGGAGCTCAGTAAGGCGATTCGTCAGGTTCTCGGAAAGTCGGCTTGAACGAAGCCAACCCCCGAAAGGAGCAGACAATGGCCATCCATAGCTGCAATACGGATCGGCGCAGGGGGAGGCTGAGTGGCCGCGAGTCGAGCCGCTGACCCGTTCACACCCCTGAGGCCGCGCCGATGTCGGTGCCGCAGGAGTCCGCCGCTCGACGGGAGCGGTTCGCCCGGACTACGCTCGGTCCCGGTCGTCTTTGACAAGGAGATCCGTATGCCGAACGTTCCCGCATTGCCGAGAGAGTCGCTCGCCAAGTTCGAGCCGTTCTTCGAAATCGCCGAGCAGATGATGGGTGGCTTCGTTCCCAACAGTCTGTTCACCATAGGGCACCGGCCGGAGATCCTCGAGGCTTTCATGATGCTGGCGGGCGCCATCAACGGTCCCGGCCAGATCGATGCGGGAACGAAACAGCTGGTGGCCTACGTCGCGAGCACCGCTGCCGGATGTCGCTACTGCCAGGCGCATACCTCGGCGCATGCCTCGCACGCCGGGGTGTCGGCCGAGAAGGTCGAGCACGCGTTCGAGTTCGAGACGCACCCGGTATTCTCCGACGCCGAGCGTGCCGCTCTTCGTTTAGCCCGCGACTCGGCGCTAGTCCCGAATCTGGTCGAGCCGGGACACTTCGACGAGTTGCGCAAGCATTTCGACAACGCGCAGATCGTCGAGCTGGTAGCCGTCTGTTCCCTGTTCGGCTTCCTCAACCGCTGGAACGACACCATGTCGACCGAGCTCGAGTCGGTACCCCGCTCTTTTGCCGAGCAGCACCTCGGCGCGAGCGGGTGGGAGATCGGCAAGCATCGCTGAGACTCCTTCGCCGCCGCGGGCTCGATCGCGGTGCGCTAAGCGGATACCTTCGGGATCGCGGACGGCTGAACCTCCCGGTGGGGGAGCGCGATGAAACATCTACTGGCGGCGACTGTACGAAATACCCTGAAGCTCCTGGGCTCCGGTGTTGTCGGCGGCTTGCTCGTCGTCGTCATTGGACTGATCTTCCACATCCAGAACGGTCCCGATCTCGAGGTCTGGCACACCGCCGACCTGGACGAGGAGTTCGACCGCGACATGGGCCTCGCGTCCTTCGCGGAGTATCTCGATCTCGAGCAACGGCTCTTCGCTCAGCTCGACCGCGAGGTTTACGACGCGGTCGCGGATGCCGGGAGTCGGGTGGCTCGTTATCGTCGCGGCAGCTTGGCCGATCCGTCCCTTTGGCCGCGC
>JANQHZ010000326.1 GCA_028282445.1 Candidatus Binatia bacterium
TCACGTCGACGGCGACGCCGACGGGGACAGCGGCCGAAACCCCGACCACTGCGGTGCCGCCGACCGACACGCCGGTGCCTCCGACGAATACGCCGGAGCCGACCAGCACCAATACCTTGCCTCCGACGCCGACATTCACGCCCACTCCAGAGGAGATGGGGCTCGGTACGCAGCGGTGCGAGTTGAACTCCGGCCAGAGCCGTCTCTTCTTGCAGCTCGGGGTGTCCGGTGTGTTGATCCGACCGAGCGGTGTCATCGACATAGCCTGTGGCGCGGTCGACGGCGCCGGTAACGCGCCCTGTCAGTGTGATGTCGACTTTCTCGATCCGATCAATCTGCTCGGAATCGGAGACGTTTGTTTCGAAGGCGGAGAGTGTCCGCCGGGACAGGTGAGCTGCAACAGCGGCGCTTCGATCGGTATCCAGTTTCGCGGAAATCACATTGTCGACGGTGGCTGCAACTCGCAAGCGTCCTGTTCGGTGGCATGCGACGCTGAATGTGCGGCCCTGGGACCCGAGTTTGTGCAGTCGGACTCTTCCTGCGAAGGCTTCTGCGCCGGTGGAAGTAACGAGGATGCGGCGTGCACCGAAGACGCGCAGTGCCCGGGCGGGAACTGTCCCGGTAAAGAGCCGTCACAAGGTGGTCCAAACCCGGCGTGCAACTGTAACTGCATCGGCCGGGGCTTCGGTCCACCGCAACCGGCGGGCGCGATGACCTGCGAGCTGGGGATCGCGATCACGGTCGAGCGCGACCAGGATCTGATTTGCGGCAACTCGGTGCCGTCGATCATTCTCGCCCCGCTGTGCAGCTCGCTGACGACCGGATTCGCGGACGCCTTCACCATCAACGCCAACAATAGAACCGGCCGCACGGATCGACTACCGCCGCGGAGCGACGGACGGCCCTGCCGCAACTGCATTATGGAGGCCGAGGGCTCGCCGATTACCTGCGACGAGTTCGAAACCGGCGATCTCAGCGGCCTGGCCTTCGCGGCTTATCTCAGCTTCTTCGATTCGAGCCTGGGCGACATCCTGGCGGAGCAAGAGTTTATATGTCGGTGACCCGCAGAATCGCTTCGATGCGATGCCGAGTTGCAACGATAGCGGCCCTCGCCGCCGCGGTGCTCACCGCGGCGGCGGTCGGGGCCGATGAATCGGCTCCGAGCATCGAAAGCCTGACCGGCTTCGGGAATGCCAAGTTTGGCTCCGGCATCGAAGACGTTCGCAAGGTCTGGCCAGGGATGACGCCGATCGGCGACAAGGTGAAGATGCCCTCGGCTGCATTCACGAGTGCTCACCTGCAGAGATTTCTGATCAAGGGGCACAAGCTCGAGGGGCTCACCTCGCCGGTGGATGTGGAGCTGCGCTTCTGGAAGGAGCGGCTCTGGGCCTTTATCGTGTACTTCGAGCCTGCCGACTCGGCGGCGGCGCTGCAGCAGCTCGTGAAGACCTATGGCGAGAGGACCACGAGCACCGAGGAGCGGCCAATCTGGCGCGGTGAAAAGGTATCGCTGCAGACGATGCCCAGCTCCGGTTGGTACGGTGCCACAGACAACGCGATTTCCGATGACGCTCGCGAGTGGTTCTTCGCAGCCTTGACGGGGGGGCGCGCCAATCAGGCGCCGGCTGCGGGCGCGACGCCGCAACCGGCGCCCGCCTCGGCGGCGCCGACGCTAGCGGCACCGTGATGGAGATCCGCACGTACTCCTGCGCTGTGTAGCACGCAGGAGCATTCTGCGGCTCGATCCCACGATCCGGTAGGCCGATGCCGCGCGGGCTTCGCGTACTGCACGTATCACCGAGCTTCTACCCAGCTTGGGCCTATGGAGGTGTGCCGCGCTGCGCCTACGAGCTGTGTCGTGAGCTCGTGCCGCTCGGGCATGAGGTCACGGTATGGACCTCCGATGTTTTCGACCGCGACTCGCGCCTCGGTGGTGTCGAGACCATGGTCGACGGGATGAAGGTTCGCCGGTTCCGCAACCTCAGCAATCGGTTGGCGCACGATTTCCAACTTTACCTGCCGCTCTCGATTTTCGCCGCGGCACGCGAGCAGGTTGCGAGCTTCGATGTCGTCCACATCCACTCGCATCGTCACCTGCTGCAATTGGCGGTGGCGCGTGCCGCACATACGGCGGGGGTTCCTTATGTCTTGACGGGCAATGGTACGGTTCCGGCGATCGAACGATATGTTGGTATCAAGCATTTGCTGGACTCTGTCGGTGTCGCTTCGATCGTTCGCAATACCGCGGCCTGTGTCGCCGTTTCCGAGGCTGAGATCCCGCATTACACACGAGTCGGTGTGTCGGCGGACAGAGTGCGAGTGATTCCCAATGGCGTTCGTCTCGCCGAGTTCGATCGCCTGCCCGACGCAGGTGCCTTTCGCCGTGCCCATGGCATCGGCGACGGGCCGTTGGTCGCGTTCGTCGGCAAGATCACTCCGCGCAAGGGGGTCGATGTCCTCGTCCGAGCGATGTCTTTGTTGCCCGACTCGGTCCAGCTGGTGGTTGCGGGCAATTTCATGATGGCGGAGCAGCCGCTGCACGCGCTGGTCAAGGAGCTCGGGCTTGGCGCGCGCATTCATTTTCCCGGCCTCTTGCTGGGGGAGGAACGCAACTCTCTCTATGTCGATGCGGACGTCGTCGCATATCCGTCGATCGACGAGATCTTCGGTTTGGTCGCTGCCGAGGCGATCATGTGCGGTTCGCCGGTCGTCGTATGCGGGGATTCGGGCTGTGGTGAGCTGGTCGAGGCTTCGGACGGGGGGAGCGTAGTTCCGTATGGGGATCCGGCGGCGCTTGCGGATGCACTGCGGACGCTGCTGACCGATGCCGACAAGCGCGCGGCTCATGTCCGCAACGCCCAGAACTACGTCCGCGAAAAACTCGGGTGGGCATCGATCGCCGAGCGCACCAGCGATCTCTATGGCGAGATACTCGCGAAAGCCTGATCGGCGTACCGCCGGGCCGTTGTGCAGAAACGGGGGGCTGGCTTGACCTGCCGACGCAAGTCTCGACGGGCGTGGGCGGTTCTGGTCATCTGACACCGTGGCCCCCCTCGTATCCGTCATCGTCCCCACGTGGAACCGCAAGGACGACGTCGTCGTTTGCGTCGCGGCGCTGTTGAAGTCGGACTACCAGAACCTGCGCGTCGTCGTCGTCGACAACGGTTCGATCGATGGGACGTCGGAGGTGCTGCAAGAGCGCTTCGGCGAGTCGATCGTCGTACTCCGGAATCGGCAGAATCGCGGCTATGCCGGAGGCAACAACGTCGGCATCCGCTGGGCGATCGAACGAGGCGCCAAGTACGTCCTGTTGGTGAACAACGACGCGCTGGCTCCCGAGAGCTTCGTGTCCTCGATGGTCGCGGTCGCGGAAAGCGACCCAGCAATCGGAGCAGTTGGCTGTCGCAACCTCGAGCTCGAGGATACGACACGCCTATGGGGCGCCTACGGAGCCCTTACCTACGGACCCTTCGTCGTACGGATGGAGGGGCAAGGCCGGCTGGACGGCGAGGAATGGCGGCTCCGAAAAGACGTCGATTGGGTGATCGGCAACGGCAGCCTCTGGCGTTGTGCCGGGATCGAGAAGGTCGGCTTGCTGGACGAGGATCTCTTCGCGTATCACGACGACGTCGACTGGAGCTTACGCTTCCAGCGGTCGGGGTTTCGGACCTACTACGCCGGGGATATTGCGATCCTGCATCGAGGCGGCGGAAGCTCGAACCCGCGCGAGGAGCATTTCTTTCCGCTGCCCTACTTCCTGGGCCGCAACGGGATTCTGTTCGTCCGTAAACACGCGAACCTCGCCGACAAGCTGCGCTACTTGTTCTGGAGCAATTCGGCGATGTCGTTGCGTTGGTCGAGGGCGGTGGCGTCGCGTGTCCTACCGTTCGTCGACGAGCGAGACCGCGAAGGGCGCCGGCACTGGGATTGGGAAGTGTCCTATGCGCGCGGGGTCATCGACGGATGGCGAGGCAAGTCGCCTGACCCCGCCCTGGTTGGAAACGGATCTTCGGAGCCCGCCTGAGCGGGTGTGGCAGCGCCCGTCTACTTCTCCGGTGCCGCGTCCTTGCCCGCTTGCGCATCGTCGGCGAGCTTGAAGGAAGTCGTGGCCGAGACTTTCCCTTTGCCGAGCAACTCCTTGATGGGAAACTGCCAGTTCGCTGATGTGTCGCTGACCTTCTTGCCGTTGGTGTCGGCGATGGCTCCGGGCACGTTCATCGTCAAGTCGATCGCGATTCGCTCCAGATCCGCCTTTTTGTCATTGTCGTTCTTCGGGCGTCTGGGCATCGTCATCGTGATCGCGCGTTCGGGCGTTCCCAGGCCCGTTTGCTCGACTCGCACTGCGGCGAAGAGCGGAGCCGTGCGTAGCTTGGTCGCGTCATCGAAGGAAATCTCAAAGGTGCTGACATTGCCCTTGTGCTCGGCGCGGACCAACTTGACGGCTGGGCTCGAGAGCTTCTTCTTCATGCGTTCGTGCGCCGATTCGTCCATCTCGGACATGACCATCTTCAAGGTGCCTCCGCCGTTGCGGTCGAAGTTGGTTTCGATCTTCAGGCAGGCGCTCAGCCAAACGCACGATAGCAGAACCAG
>JANQHZ010000348.1 GCA_028282445.1 Candidatus Binatia bacterium
CAAGGCCGCCCTCGGACTCGGCCGCCGGCTGGGACTCACGTCTCTCGGGCCCGAACAGGTCCGCTTCCTGCGCTATCGCCCGGTCCTCAGCAACGAGCGGCTCAAGCACGAGTTCGGCTTCACTCCCACGTTCACCAGCCTCGCGTGCTTCGAGCACTACCGCGAATTGCATTTCGGCTGAACGCGATGCCGTCTCCCGTCGTGACGATCACCGGCGCCGCCGGCGGATTGGGGAGAGCCCTGGCGCGCCGCTACGCGCGCGACGGCGCCCGCCTCGCGCTACTCGACCGCCCCGGCGCAGGGGTGGAGGCACTGGCCGCGGAATTGACCGACGCCGGATGCGAGGCGTCCGGCTACGACTGCGACGTGACCTCCGGTGCGCAAGTCGAAAGTGCCATCGCAGGGGTGTTGGAGCACTACGGTGGCATCGACGTACTGGTCAACAACGCCGGCATCACCCACCTTGGAAAGTTCATCGACACCGAGGTCGATACGATACGCCAGGTGATGGAAGTCAATTTCTTCGGAGCGATCGCCTGTACCAAGTCGGCCCTGCCGTCGCTCGTCGAACGCCGGGGGAGGATTATCGTATTGTCGAGCGTGGCCGGAATCGCGCCGCTCGCGACCCGAACCGGCTATTCGGCCAGCAAGCACGCCTTGCACGGCTTCTTCGAGTCGCTGCGCGCCGAGCACGCGGCAGACGGTCTCCGCATCACCATGGTGTGTCCGTCGTTCATCGATACGGCGATCGGCGACCACGCACTCGGGCCGCAAGGCGAGCAAGCAAGCGATGGGGCTCGCAGCGGCGTTCGCAACCCCGCTCGCCCGCAAGACGTCGCCGACTCCATCGTCCGCGCCGCGAACGCCGACCGCCGGATTCTCCTGACCCCGCGCGAGGCCCGCCTTTCCTACTGGATCGCACGGCTCGCGCCGCCGCTCTTCGAGCGACTGATGATCCGTCGCACCATGTGAAGAAGGGCACTCGCCGTGCGGGGATCCGACAGAGCGCCTTCGACGGCCGCACCGTTGCCGACCTACGTTCGCTGCGGCTACGCGCTCGGCGATCACACCATCAACGTCCAACTCGCTTCGGTGTCGCTCTTCTTCCTCTTCTTCCTTACCGAGGTCGCCGGTCTACCACCGTCGCGCGCCGGCCTCGTCCTGCTGCTCGGACGGGCAGTCGACGCCTTCACCGATCCAATGATGGGGCGAATCTCCGACGCCACCAACTGGCGCCTGGGACGGCGCCGACCGTATTTCCTGCTCGGCGCGCTTCCGTTCGGGATCACGTTCGCGCTACTGTGGTCGGAGGCACCTTTGCAGGACGAGGACTCGGTCTTTGCCTTCTACGCTGCGGCGTTCATCGCCAACACCCTGTGCTCGACGGTCCTGGCGGTTCCGTACGCCGCCCTCCTCCCGGAGATCGCTGTCAGCTACGACGAGCGTACCTCGCTCAACACGTTTCGCTCGATCGCGGTCATGGCCGCGATCTTACTAACAGCAGTCGGCATGCCACAGCTGGTGCAGGCCTTCGGCGGTGGAGCCTCCGGCTACGCCGCCGCCGGGTCGACGCTTGCCTTCTGGCTCGCGCTTCCGTGGTTCGTCGTCTTTCTCGTCACCTGGGAGCGCCCCAGCGCCGAGCGTCCGCCAAGCGTCGGAATGCGGCGCAATTTCCGCGCCCTCCGAAGCCACTCCACCTACTGGGCGCTCGCTGGGCTGTTCCTGGCCGGCAGGATCGCCGTCGATGTGAGCGGCGCGATTCTGCTCTTTTATTTCACCTACTGGCTCGGCCGTTCCGATGACTTTCCGACCGCTGTGGCTCTGATGCTGATCGCGGTCATGGCCTCGCTGCCGGTGTGGCTCCGACTCGCGCGGGGCACCGACAAGCGCAACATCTTCATCGCAGGCGCGCTGTGGTGGAGCCTCTGCCTGATCGCTCTCTACTTCGTGCAGGCGAGCTCGCCGCGCTGGCTCGTATTCTTGCTGTTCGCACTCGTCGGTATCGGCTACGCGGTCGCCGATCTAATTCCATGGGCAATGCTCGGCGACGTCATCGACGAGGGCGAGCTCGAAAGCGGGCAACGCAACGAAGGAATCTATGCCGGCGTTTTCACCTTCGTGCGCAAGCTCGGCGGGGCCCTCGGCGTCGCCGCTGCCGGCTTCGCGCTCGAGGCGGCGGGGTTCGAACGCGGCGGCGCCACCCAGGACGAATCGGCGCTGGCCGCCATTCGCACGTTGACAACCTTCGGTCCGATGATCTTTCTCCTCGTCGCCGGAGCCGTCGCATGGCGCTACCCGCTCACCCGGCGACGACACGAGGAGATCCTCACAGCGCTGGCGCGACGCACAGAAGGGGAAGTCGCATGAAGTATCGCCGCCAAGCCGAGCGATCCGCTTCGATCGCCTCGCTCGACGGCACGCACAATTCCATCACGGCTCGACCCACCGAGCAGCCCGGTTTATCCCGGCGCTTGATTCGCTATAGTTGTCGTTCATGACTCCCCTCGAC
>JANQHZ010000389.1 GCA_028282445.1 Candidatus Binatia bacterium
CCGCGCAGGGCGATGGCGATGTAGATGCGGGGGGCGATGGCGCGGCCGGTCATGCCGACCTGGAACTGCTTGGGCACCCAGTCTTCGTCGGTGACGTCGCGCGTCGTGCACAGCACCCCGCCGACGACCTCGGCGAGCTCGCGAACCATCGGTAAGCCCTCGGGACCGCCAATCCCCTTACCGAAGCCGACTACCACGTCGGCGCCCTCGAGATCGGCAACCTCCCCGGCGTCCGGAGTGTGCTCGATAACTCGAATCCGGTTGGGCAGATGCTCCGGGACATCGACCTGGACGACCTCGGCGACCGGATGGTCGACCGTATCGTCGGCGCTCAGCATGCCCGGGCGCACCGTCGCCATTTCCGGACTGGTCCGCGAGGCGATCAGGGCGACCACCGATCCACCGAAGGCGGGCTTGTGCTGAAGGACGCGCCCCTGGTCGTCCACGGTCAGGTCGATGCACTCGCCGGTAAGCCCGAGACCGAGCCGTCCGGCCACCCGAGGCGCCACATCACGACCGAAACTGGTCGCCGGCATCAGCACGAGCCCGGGATCCTCCCACTCGATCACCGATGCGATCAGAGCCGCCTGCGGTTCGGTCGACACCACCAGCCGCTCGTCCTCGGCCACCAGCACACGATCGGCCCCGCTGCCCGACAGCTCGCCGACGTGCTGCGATGCGTCGGTCGCGGCGACAAGAACGTCGACGCTGCCACCGTGGGCGTCGGCCATGGCGCGCGCCTTGGCGATCAACTCGAATGTCACCGGCCGCACCGCGCCGCGCAGAATCTCGGCGACGACGATGGTCGACTTGCCTTGGCGCGACGACGCGCCGGCGGTACTCGTCAACGCCGGGGCCTTGCGCTCCACCTGCCAATCGCCGAACAGCCCCGCCGCGAGCAAGCGCTCGACCACGAGATCGACATCGGCGTCGAGATCTTCGCCGGGCTGAGCTTCGCGCAGGCGATCGTCTTCCGCCGATTCGAGCCCGAGAACCCACGTCGGCGAACCGTCCGCTCCGAGCTGCGATGCCTTGATGTCGAGGTCGGCCGCGGTCACCACCCGAATGGGCTTTTCCTTGGCCGCGTCGCGCTCGGCCTGCGTCGTGAAGCGCTCGGGCGCGAGATCTTCTCCCGCGGTCACCAGCGCCGGCAACGGCGCCTCGATTCGCTCGATGCCGTTGTCGGTTTCGCGCTCCGCCACCAACACGCCGCGCTCGACGTCGATATCCAACGAGCGCGCGCCGGTGACCTGCGGCAGGTCGAGGGCCTCGGCGATCTCCGGACCGACCTGACCGGTCTCGGCATCGACGCTGTTGCGGCCGCACAAGATGAGATCGAACGACTCCGGCCTCAACGCGGCGGCAAGGGTCCGCGCCGTCGCCAGGGTGTCCGAGCCGGCAAAGGCGCGATCGCTCAAATGGATGGCCCGGTCGCCGCCGAGCGCAAGGCATTCGGCAAGCGCCTCGACCGCCTGCGGCGGGCCCATGGTCACGACCACGACCTCGCCACCGTGCTGCTCGCGCAGCTCTGCGGCACGGAGCATCGCCCGCACGTCGAAGGCGCTGACCTCGGTCGGAACACCTTCGCGCACGATGGTCTTCGACTCGGCGTCGAATTTCATCGCCGAGACCATCGGGACTTGCTTGATACAAACTGCGATCTTCATTGTAGTCGGCCGCTCGCGCGCGAAGGCGCGCTTGGGACGTCGACCCCGAGCGTTGCAAAGGGACGACTCGGGACGCGTGGCGCGAGCCGCGCTTGAGACGTCTTCCGGAGCGCAAGAGCGCGCAGGAAGACTCGCGACTCGCCTAGCGCCGGCACCGCGCCCGCGCTAGGCAACACCGATGACGCCCGCGCTGAACGCGAAGCGGCCGGTCATATCGACGGTCAGGCTGTAGAGATCCGCTTCCCCGCCAGGCCCGACCGAAACGACGCCGACACAACCGTCGGATTCCACCTCGTCGCCGGCATCGGTCTTGTAGGTGTATCCGGCCGGGAAGCCGAACACGGTCTCGAGCCGGTCGCCGACCGAGACGTCTTGGGCAGCGATCTCGGCCCCGCCCTGCTTGAGCAGAACCTGCTCCGGGCCGACCCGCAACGAGCGACCGTTGTCCAGCTTGATCGCCAGGACCGCCTGTTTTTCGTCGACCCCCGCCGGTTTCGACATCGCGAATCGGACCTCGCCGTCGTCGGTGCGGGTCATTACCGCGGTCGGGGACTTCAGCACCGTCTTGACCGTGAACGGCCCCTCCGGCGTCTCGAGCTTCGTATTGAATGCAATCTGACTCATAGTTTTCCGGTCTCTTTGGGGGCCCTGGAGGCCCGCGATCGATGAAATCCTTTCTATTTTATCGCGGCCGTTCGATCCAGTCCGCGCGCGAATCCGGCGGACCTCAGGAGGTGTCGATATCGGACCAAACCGCCAAGCGAAGGACTTCCCCCTTTGAAAAAGGGGGACTGAGGGGGATTTGTCGGAAGGGATCGATCCAAAAATCCCCCCGAACCCCCCTTTCTCAAAGGGGGGCAGCTCGTGCCTACGCGACAGCCACCCCTCAGCGGTGCGTCCCTCGGACGACGATTCGCTTGGCGGCGCTGTTGATCGCGGTCGGGATGTTCTTGCTCTTCGCCATCTGGCGCAGGTCCCGCATCATCAAGCTGCCGATATACTTCATCGACACCTGCACCGGCACCTTGGGGTGCTTCACCATGCCGAGCTTGATCTGGTAGTTGTTCATCCACTCGTCGTTGCGCCAAACGATCTCCAGGACCTCGCGGTCGGTCTGGCGATTGCGCACGAGCATCAGCACCTCGTCCTCAGTCAGGCGCGGATTCATCAGCACGAAGCGCCGGATCATTAGGCTCGAATCGCGCATCAAGATGACGCGCGTCTCGCGATTGCCTTTCATGGCGAGCTTCAGTCGCTCGCCGGTCGGCATGTTCTGAATCTGCTGCTGCAGACTCTCTCGAATCTTCGGAGGAACCTTCTCCTCGGGTTCGATGATCATCTCGCCCGGCACGACGATCTGGTCCTCCCCCGCCCAAATGGACTGGGCCAGTTGTTCGAGCTCAGCGTCGTCCGACATTGCGCAACACCCTCATCCTCACCAACCTCCACTCCCGCATCACCCGCGGGAGTGGACCGAGGTGAGGAAAGCCTGCGTTCGCTAAAAGCGTCCCCTTGTCAATTGTCAATGCTCTTCGTCTGGATGAGCCGCCGGCGACTCGGCCTTGATCTTCTCGGCGAGGTGCGGCGGCACCTGCTCGTAGCCGCTCAACTCCATGCTGAACGAGCCGCGCCCGCTGGTGATCGATCGCAGGTCGGGGGAGTAGCGCAGCACTTCCGCCATCGGAACATGGGCGCGAATGACCTGTGAGCCCGACTTCGGATCGACGCCGAGCACCTTGCCGCGACGGCTGTTCAAATCGCCGATGATGTCGCCCATGCAATCGTCCGGCACG
>JANQHZ010000398.1 GCA_028282445.1 Candidatus Binatia bacterium
CGACCTCACTCAACAGCAGGTGCAAATCCTGCGCGGTTGGGGAACTCGACCACCCGAAGAAGCCAGCCTCGATCCCGGCGCGTCGTGCCCGATCGTCGGTATCTTCATCGAGGTACCGAGCGACGTAAAGAAGTTCTCCGGCGAAGTCGTCCAAGCACGCCGGCTGTCGTAGTCGCCGCGATCGGGCGGGTCGGCTCGCGATCGAAGGCTCAAGCCCCCGGCTTGTCGCCGGAGTCTTGGTTTGCCTTATTCTCCGCGCCGTCGGCGGAATCGGCATCGTCGGGCGTAATGTCGATCTCGTCCGGCTTACCGATCTCCTTGCGAAATCCCTTGATTCCGCGACCGAGGCCCTCGCCAAGCTCAGGAAGCTTGCCGGCACCAAAGATGACCAGCACGATCACCAGGATGATGACCAGTTCACCAACGCCTAAACCGAACATAGCTCTTGGTTCGTATACGGAAGGCGTGGGCGGTGCAACTGGAAACGACCGCCGGCTGGTGACAGCCGGTCGGTCCCTGTAGGATCGCCGGATGGGTTCACGGCGAGCGCGGGTGGGTGCCGCAACACTCTCGCTCGCCCTGCATGCCCTACTGCTTTGGACGGTCGCCGGGTGGGAAGTATCCCAGCCGCCGGTCGAACAAGCCCCACCGGATCGAGTCGTAGTCAGCCTTGCGCCGCCTGCCGCTCCACCCCCGCCGGCCATCCCGCCGCCGGCCATCCCGCCGCCGCAAGACCCAGCGCCGCCGGCAGCGGAACCCGCCCCACCCGAGCAGCCCGAGGAAGCCGCCCCCGAGCCGCCCCCCGAAGTCGAAGTTCCGCTCCCTGAGCAACAAATCGTGAGCATGCCGGACGCCGGCGAGGAAAAGCCGCCGGTCGATACCCGCTTCCTCAGCGATCGCGACAACGTCGTCGAGGAGCAAACCGTCAAGCGTGGCGAGCCGGCGCCGTCGCGTGACCTCGATGGCGACGACATCGCCGCCGCCGACCCGGAAGCGGACGTGGAGGAGCCAGACCCTCAACTCGCCGCAGCAGACGTCGAGGGCCTCGGGGAGATCGAAGAGCCGAGCGATTCGGCCGAAGACCGCTTCGATTCCGGATCGGCTGACCGCCCTCTACCGAATCTCGACAGCCTGCTGCCGAACGCAGTCGCCCTGGCGGCGCAGCAGGCGGCGCGCAATGAACCGATTCCCGAAGATCGCGCCGGCGGGGCTCCCAAGAAGAAAGCGCGCCGACGCAGTGCGGTCGCCTGGGAGCCGAGCACCGCCCTGCGGGGAACCCTCGATCATCTTCCCGATATTCGCCCCGGCAACGTCACCCTCCTCAACACCAAGGCCGAGGTCTTCGCGCCCTTCGTGCGCAGGGTGATGACACGGGTGTTTCAAAACATGGTAATTCTGCTGCGCCGCCGCATCGAGAACATGCGCGTCGGCGCCAGCGAAAGGATCGAGGCGGAAGCCGTGATGAGTCCGCGGGGAGACATGATCGGCCTGCGCTTCACCTCCCGTTCGACCTCGATGGCGCTCGGACTCGATCGGCTGCTCACCGACGCGTGCAACGAAGCGTTCTTCGACCGCAACCCTCCACCCGGCGCGGCCGCCGAAGACGGCAACATCCACTTCGTCATGCGCACCATCGTTCAGACGTACCCCGGTGCCGGCGGCGGAATCGGTCTCAGCGCGTACTTCGGTACCGGCCTCCTGTAGCCGCAAGGGACCGCGACGCCTCGCCAATGGCGCGGCGGTCGCGTATACCACAGGGCGATGAACCGTTGCTGGTCGAGCTCGGCGATCGCGATCGCATTGGCGGCACTCGTGGCCACCGGCTGCGCGCGGCGCCTCTACGACGGTCCGGAGCTGCCTGCCGACCGAGTCGCCGTCGTCGAGTTGGGCGACGTTTCGATCCGCAACGTCGACGACCGGTTCGACTTTTTCATCCCCTTCGGAGTCCAGGAGCTCGAGGTCAAGCCGGGCCCACATCAGATCCTCTTCGTCTTCGAGCGCCAAGCCAGCTCGATCGGTGTTCGCGATATTCCGTACCGCTTGGGAGAAGGAGTGTGCACCCTCGAGTTCGTCGCAGAGGCCGGCAAACGCTACCGCCTCGATGCCGAGGCACTCGACGACGATTCGAACTCGCGAGATTGGTACGGCGAGTGGAGGGGCTGGATCAGCGACATATCGCACGAGGACGTCGACGACGTCATCGCCGGCTGCACACCTAGCGACAAGACACCTGTGCCGCGGTCGGTGCGCGAGAGCTCGCCTACGCCGGCCGCACAGGTCGCCATCTCCACCCCGGCACCGGCCGTGATCGCGCCGGCGCCGGCGGTGCCGCCAGCGCCCCCGCCGCTTCCCGTCGCTGCCCCGGTGCCGACGCCGGCGGAGACTCCCGCTGTTGCGAAATCGATGGAATCGATCCGCCTCGGCGCGTGGAACCTCCGCTCGTTGGGAGCCGACGAGGACCGCGACTACGCCGCGATCGCCGGCGTCATCGAGAACAACTTCGATATTCTGGCGCTGAACGAGATCGCCCACCGCGACGGCGGCCATCCGGGCTACGATCGCTTGCTGGCGGCTCTGGGCAGCGACTGGATCGGGCTCGTGACCGAATCACCGCGGCCGAATGTCGACAGCTCCGAGGCCGAGCACTACGCGATCCTGCATCGCGCCGACCGCATTCGCACCTGCGCCGGTTGGCCGCAGCTGCGCTACGTCGCCGACAACGACGGCTCAGCGCCCGAAGGCGGTGCAGACCGCTTCGAACGCGAGCCCGCCTTTGGCTGCTTCGAGACGGGCTTCGAGGGTTCCCAAGCTCGCCTGGACTTCATCCTCGCCGCCTATCGCGCCACCTGGGCCGGCGGCGACACCGATGCGATCGCGGTCGAGGTCGCCAACATCGACTGGGCGTTGGGCGAAATGGCTTCGGGCGACGCGGGCGGGCGCGACGTCATCGTCGCCGGTCAGCTCAACCTCGACACGGTCGAGCTCGAGCTGTTCACATCGGCGACGATCGTAACCGAAGGCAGCGGAGCATCGCTCAACCTTCTCGGGGAACCAACCTTCGGCCTTCGGGACCACATCCTGCTTCGCCAACCGGCGGCGACGATTGCGACAATCGGGCCGGGCCGAGTGCTCGACGTCCGCGGCGTCGCCAGCTCGCCACGAGAGTTTCGCCGAACCGTCAGCGACCACCTGCCGGTCGCAGTGACGATCCGCATCCCGCCACGCGACTGACGCGGACCTAGCGCTTCCAGCGCAGGACCGGCTTGCGCGCGGCTCTCGCCTCGTCGAGCCGACCGACCGGGGTCAGAGTCGGCGCGGCGTGCATCGCTTCGGGGTCTTTCTCCGCTTCACTGACGATCTCCTCCATCGCCGAGATGAACTCGTCGAGCGTCTCGAGGCTCTCCGACTCGGTCGGTTCGATCATCAGCGCGCCACTGACGACGAGCGGAAAGTAGATCGTCGGCGCATAGAATCCATAATCGAGCAGGCGCTTGGCCACATCGAGAGTGCTGACGCCGTGCGGCTCCAGGTGCTTGTCGGTCAACACACATTCGTGCATGCACAATCCCTTGACCGGCAGGTGGTATTTCCCCTCGAGCCGGGCGCGCACGTAGTTCGCGTTGAGCACCGCCATGCGCGTGAGGCGGGTCAGACCGTCGCCGCCGAGCGCTTTGATATAGGCGTAGGCGCGCACGAACATTCCGAAGTTCCCGTGGAAGCTTCGGACTCGCCCGATCGACTTCTCTGCCGCATCGGACAACCGCCAGCGCTCCCCTTCCCGCACGATGCGCGGGTTGGGCAAATAGTCGGCGAGCACTTGTCGCACTCCGACCGGCCCCGCACCAGGGCCGCCGCCGCCGTGGGGAGTCGAAAAGGTCTTGTGCAGGTTGAAGTGCAAGACGTCCGCTCCCATGTGCCCGGGCTTGGCGACACCGATCAGCGCGTTGAAGTTGGCGCCGTCGAGGTAGACCAATCCGCCATCGGCGTGAACCAGCTCCGCGACCTGTGCGATCTCGCGCTCGAAGATGCCCAGCGTGTTCGGATTGGTGATCATCAGCGCCGCAACGTCGGGACCCATCGCGCGACGAACCGACTCGGCTTCGACGACGCCCTGTGGATTGCCCTCGAGTTGCTCGACTTCGTAGCCGCAGAGCGTAGCGGTCGCCGGATTCGTTCCGTGCGCACTCGCCGGGATCAGCACCTTGCGGCGGGCGTCTCCGCGGTCGCTGTGATAGGCGCGGATCATCTTCATGCCGGTGAGCTCGCCTTGCGCACCGGCAGCCGGCTGGAGCGACACCGCATCCATGCCACTCACCTCTGCGAGCATATCCTGCAACTCGACCATCAACTCGAGAGCACCCTGCGCAGCTTCGTCCGGCGCCATCGGGTGGAGATTGGCAAAACCCGGAAACCGCGCCGCCGCTTCGTTGGCGATCGGGTTGTACTTCATGGTGCACGACCCGAGCGGATAGAAGGTCGTCGCCGCGCTCAGATTCCACTGCGACAGCCGCAGGAAGTGACGAACGACTTCCGGTTCGCTGACCTCCGGCATTCCCTCGATCTCGCCCCGGCAAAGCTCCGCCGGAAGGGCATCGTCGCCGACGTCGTCCTGCGGGACATCGACACCGACCTGTCCGGGCCGCCCGCGCTCGAAGATGAGCGGCTCGTCCAATAGGAGCCCGGCTTGCTTCTCGCGCATTCCGTCGCCCATCAGTCGAGAACCTCCGCGAGTCGCTCGATATCCTTCTCCGAATGCTCTTCGGTAACCGCCAGCACCATGCAGTCTTCGAGCTCCGGGTACCACTCACCGAGCGGGATGCCGGCGAGGACGCCGGCGTCGAGCGCATTTTTCAACGCGCCCGCGACATTGGGGCCGCGCACCGTGAACTCATTGAAGAAGGGTCCGGAAAACCTGGGACTCCACTTGCCGCCGGTGAGTGCCGCGCGCGCTCGGCGCGACCGCGCCAAGTTGAGACGACCGAGCTGTTGGAGTCCCTGTTTACCGACGAGACTGAGATAGATCGTGACCGCCAACGCGATCAGGCCCTGGTTGGTGCAGATGTTGGACGTCGCCCGTTCCCGCCGGATGTGCTGCTCCCGC
>JANQHZ010000035.1 GCA_028282445.1 Candidatus Binatia bacterium
CCCGAGTCGCAATCGGCGATGACCGGAAGATGACTCGCGCGAATGATCGATCTCGCCGCCTCCAGCGTCTCGGTCATGGTCAGGACGTTGGCGTCGGGCACCGCATGAGTCGCCGAGATTCCGAATCCGCTCGACCAGATGGCGTCGAATCCAGCCTCTGCGATCAATTTCGCCGACAGCCCGTCGTGCGCGCCGATCGCGATGGCGGGCCGTGGACCATCCAAGAACTCTCTCAGCCGACGTCCGTTCGACATGACAACTCAAGGGCCATACCAACCCAAATTCCAGAAAGCCACGCCTCGATGCGGCGAGCGTCCTGCTTCAGTCGGTCTCGCCGGCCATTCCGCGATCGCCGCGCAGGTAGGGCAATCCCACCGCAATCCCGACGATGGTCCATACAGCCTCGCCGAGCCTGACGACGGCAGCGATCGCCAGGCCGACGCCCCCCGTGCCGACCAGAGCCTCGCAGATCGCTACCAGCGCAGCCTCCTGTGTGCCGATGTCGGCGGGGACAAAGAAGAACGCCGTGCGGACTGCCAGCGCAAAGGCGGCGATCGAAACAGCCGCGGCGATCGTCACCGGCACGTCGAGGAACCCCAAACAAACCCACACCAGCGTGGCCTCGAGGGTCCATTCGAAGAACGTCGCAGCGACCGAAAGCGCCAATCGCCCGGGACGGCGCGAGTAGGCGTCGTAGATTCTCGCCTCGACGTCGACCACCGCATCCACGATCGCGCGCCCCCGCTCGCCGAATCGTTCGCGAAGACGCGGGGTGGCGCGTGCCAGCACCCGCATGCGCTGAAGCGCGAAGGCCGCCACCGCGGCAGACAACAAGAAAGCCACCGCCAGGTATGCCGGCCGGCGCAGCGCGTTCTCCGACCCATCGAGCGACGAGGCCGCCACCATTCCGATCGCGCAGAATAGAATGATGGCCGCGAGATCGGTCATCCGGGTCAGGGCCAACGAGGCGCCGGACTCCCTCATGCCGATCGCGTAGTCGCGCTTCAGCACCAACATCTTGACCGGCTCGCCTCCCATACCGGCGAGTGGGGTCAGGTGCTCGACCGCGCCGCCGATGAGGTGCACCCGGAGCAATCGCACAAACCAAGCCGGAGTCGGCGCAAGCGACGTGGTCATCAACCACGAAGCCACTCCCCCAAGCCGACCCGTGAAATAGAGCGCGACCAACACAGCCGCCTCCCACCACGACAGATGCGCTAGGTGGCGCGCCACCTCACCGAGGTCGGTTTGGTAGAAGACGGCGCTCAGCAGCGCGAGCCCGACCAGGGCCGCCACGACACCCCAGCGGCTCATCGATCGGGCGCGGAGAATGCAATCACGCAGTAGGGGCGGTCAATCCCGCCGCGATGAAGTCGATGATCGAACGAACGGACGAATCGGCCGCCTCCAGAACGCTATCGTCCTCCTCCGGGGAGTGTTCCGATACGCGAGACAAACAGTGCACGGACATCTCCAGCGCAATCCAGGCTCTTCGTCCGGCTTCCTCGGAATCGATCCCCGGCACCATCCCGGCAACGAGCTCCCCCAACTGCTTGAAGCCTTCACCGAACTTCTTCTCGACGAAGTCGAAGATCATATTCGGCTTTTCGGTAAACATCCGCGAGAGAAAGCGAATGTACCAACGCCCCTCGCGACCGTTGCCGAGCGCGAACTCCGCCGTGGGAGTGACGAGAATCTCCGCAATCAGACGGCCG
Organism: Candidatus Binatia bacterium; assembly: GCA_028282445.1. Lineage (GTDB taxonomy): Bacteria > Desulfobacterota > Binatia > HRBIN30 > CADEER01 > CADEER01. The sequence goes on from JANQHZ010000035.1 coordinate 1,716, forward strand.
TCGACCGTTCGTCCGGCGGCGATCGCTCCGGTCAACATCTCCGTGCGTTGACGACTGAGCTCATCCATCCGACGGGTAAGCACTTCTTCGACAATCCGTTCTTTGTTGCCGAAGTGATAGTGCAAAGCGGCCGGGCTGAGATCGGCCGCGGCGTTGATGGCGCGCGCCGAGGTGGCGTCGACGCCCTGCTCCGCGAACAACCTCTCCGCGGCATTCAACAGGCGATTTCGGCCCGGCGGTCCCGACATACATAGTCGGTACTTCGATATCCATCGGACTTCAAGTTTCGAGAACTACGGAAAAGTACCTAGCAACGCGCTCACACGGTGCGCGGCGATCGAACCGATTCGCCGCGAGTCGCGGCCACGAAAGCTCGTACGGCAGCTTCGAGCCCGACGTAGAGCGCATCGCACACCAATGCATGGCCGATCGATACTTCCTCGATCTCCGGCACGGAGCGCGCCAACAACGGGAGGTTCTCCACGCTGAGGTCATGCCCTGCGTTGACCCCCATACCGGCCTCGACGGCGGCCAACGCGGTTTGCCGTATGCGGCCGAGCTCTTCGTCCTGGCGCGGCCCTCCATAGGCGGCGGCATAGGGCTCGGTGTAGATCTCGACCCGATCAGCACCGGTGGCCGCAGCGGCTTCCATGTCGGCGGGGACGGCGTCGACGAAAATCGACACCCGGATGCCCGCCCGTTTGGCCCGGGCCACGATCGGAGCGATCAGGTCCGTTTGTTGGGGTAAGCTCCAACCATGATCGCTGGTGACTTCGCCCGGGACCACGGGGACCAGCGTGAGCTGCGCGACCGGCAACTCGATCGCGAGATTGACCAATTCGTCCCGCGTGTCGCCCTCGAGGTTGAGCTCGACTCCGCGAGCTTCGGCAATCGAGTACAAGTCACGCACATCGCGTGCCAAGGTGTGGCGGTTGTCCTCACGCCAATGCAGGGTCAGCCCGTCCGCACCGGCGGCGATGCAAGTCTCCGCCGCCCATGCCGGCGACGGATTCGCGGCGCCACGCGAATTGCGCAGCAGAGCGACCTTATTGAGGTTGACCGACAGCTTCATGGGTGGGGCTTGAGACCGAATCACGCGAGCGTATGCTGGATCTCAAATTGCGTCGACCCCTTTCCAAGCCGATGGAAACTCCGCTCGCGATCAGACGACGGCCTCACTCGTTGGGAACCCTTACCCTGGCGGCAATCCTGCTGCTGTTCGGCATCGCCGGATGCGCCAGCAGCAAAACCCGCACGATCGAGGTGACGGCGTACTGCGCCTGCTCGTCGTGCACCGACTGGGAACGCGGAAGCTGGAAGTACCTCAAGCTCGATTTATGGAATCGCTACGTCAGCAAAGGCCCCCGCAAGGGCAGACCGTACACGGGGCAAACCGCGAGCGGGACGATGCCACGAGAGCCCCATCCCGGCTTGTTCTCGTGGGACAGTCTGGCGCGCCCCTGGGTGCTGCCTTTCCGAATCCTATTTCCCTGGCTGTGGCTGGCACACGACGGCACCATCGCGGCCGACACCAAGTACTATCCGTTCGGCACCAGGATGTACGTGCCCGGCTACGGCTACGGCGTCGTCGAGGACCGCGGCGGAGCGATCAAGGGCCCCAAGCGGCTCGACCTGTACTACGACTCCCACAAGGCCGCCCGACGATGGGGGCGGAAAGATGTCGAGGTCGAGATCCTCAGGTAGCGCCGTTCAGACCCAGAGCTCCTCGAATCGCTGCATCGCCCTTGGCACGACCGTCTCGTACCCCTCCGCTTCGATCTTGGGCCCGATCAGCTCAATGTCATACCAGCCGCGGTAGCCCGATTCCGACAGGGCTCGACAGATACGGCGAAGGGGAACGTCACCGTCGCCGAGAACCATGCGGTCCGATACCGACGGGGTGCCGAGCTTGACGTCACTCAGCTGCACGGTAGCGATCAACTCCCCGCGATAGCGGATGTTGCGGTAGAGACGACGTTCGCCCCATGCTTCGTGAACTGCGAGGGCCGCCCCAACCCACGGCGAGTTGAGCTCCGAAACGAAGTCGAGCGATTCGTCGAAGGATCGCAAGAACGACAACTCGGCCTGCAATGGATTCGCCGATTCAATCGCGAGACGGATGCGCGACGCCGACGCCGCTGGAATTAGTTTCGCCATCAGTCGTTTCGCGTGCACCGCGGACTCTTCCCACGAGAGTTGCACGTTATTCCCCGGCAGCACCAACAAACAGTCGGCGCCAAGCTCCGCCGCAAGCTCAATGTGTCGCTCGGTCTGCTCGAGCGCGAGATCTTCTCCGCGGGTGTCGCCAAGGGGAAACACCCCCGAAGACGTCAAACACGAAACGCGCAGACCACTGTTGCGCAGCAAGAGGGAGGCACGGCCGACGCCGCACTCCTCAACCTTGGAAATCGAGACTCCTATGCTGGTCACGCCAACGCCGACGAAGAACTCGAGGTCGCGTTCGAATGGCCAGCGCAGCGTTGTGATCTGATTGATCGAGTAACGGCGCACCCGGCGCGGATACCACTGGAACGGCTACCCCGGCAAACGGGCGCAGCAGAGGCGGCGAATCGCGCTTCGCCTCGACCGCCACGCGCATCGAACCGGATGATCAGCGGGTCGGGCTCTCGATCGAACCGCGACGGCGAGCGCCCGGGCGCCGGCGGTGCGGCCCGAGGTGGTCGAGAGTGCCCAGCAACCGCCCATTCGATGGGTCCCACAGTCGCACGGTTCCGTCGAGACTTGCCGAGGCGAGACGGCCGCTGCTGTCGAAGGCAACCCCGGTGACGGCGCGCCCATGCTCTCGGATCACCGTCTTCACGGATAGGTCGGTCGTCGACCACAAGCGCAACTGGGCGTCGAGGCCGCCGCTGGCCAGGAGATTACCGTTCGGCGCCAACGCCAATGCCCGCGCGTGATGACCGTCGTGTGCATCGAGCCGCTCGGCCATCACTTCGCCGTCAATGCGACGTCGCTGCAGAGATCCACCGAGGCTCGCCGACACGACCTCGTCGCCGCTCGGTAGAAAGACCACCGCGTGGTCCCAACCCCACTCTACATCGAGGCGAATCAGACTTGGCAGCATCTGGCGATAGCGGTGGTTGACCGCGCGGTACGATCCGAGCTCCACCAGGGCGGGCTCACCATCCGCCAAGCGCCAACCGCGCAGCAGAGTGTCAGCCCCTTCGGAAACGAGGAGATCGCCGCTCTCCGAGAGAGCGAGAGATATCACCGCCCCGTCGTGAGCGAGCGGTCGCCGGTGCACGACCGATGCATCGAGTCGCCATACGACGATGTCGCCACCCTCGGCGCCGCCGACCAAGCGCCCATGGCGACACTCCACCGCTCGAACGACACCACCGTTCATCTGCCGACTCCAGAGCCGCTGCCCGTCCGGTCGCCACAAGGAAACGAAACCGTTTGCGTCACCCACGAAGATCGCCGCGCCGCCGGACACAAAGCACGCATCGACCGCCTCCGCGGGAATCGTCACGCGCAGCTCGGCGCCCTTTGGGGATGGCTCCGCGGTCGTGGGAGTCCTGTCGGGTGCCAGTGTCCACTGTGCGGGAAGTTTCCAGATCTGCAGATCGCCACTGGCCTCCACCACCAGGAGGCGATCGTCGGCGCTCGGATCGAATCGAACCCGACGCGGGTGGACGGTCGCCGAATAACCGCGGCGCGCGACCGTGATTCCGACCTCGGCGGGGGTCGGAAGAACCAACGCCGTGCCGGGTGCGCCTCCACCGTGGTTGCAGCCTGCGACCGACAGCGCCGCGGCCAGGCAGGCGACCAAGAGCTTCCGCACCGGCCGCTACTCGTAGCGCAACACTTCGACGGGTGCGAGACGCGACGCCTGGTAGGCGGGATAGAGCGTCGCCAGCAGGCTGATCGCAAAGGCGCACACGGCGACCAACACGAAGTAGGACGGATAGATCCGAATAGGGACGGTCGATACGTAGAACACATCCACCGGCAGATCGATGAACTGGTAGTTGCGTAGCGCGAAGCACCCGAGAATTCCCAGCAAGGTGCCAGCAGCGGTACCGATCGTCCCGATGACCAATCCCTTCGAAACGAAAATGCGTCGGATCGAGCGTGTGGTGGCACCCATCGAACGCAGGATGGCAATGTCTCGACGCTTTTCGGTCACCACCATGATCAGAGTCGCCAGAATGGTGAACGCTGCGACCAGAACGATCAGAAGCAGGACGATGAAGTAGACCGTTTTCTGCAACTTGAGAGCGGCGAAAAGGTTCTCGTTGCTCTGCAGCCAATCGCGCACGCGGTACGGGAATCCCGCCGCCTCCGAGATCTTCTCGGCGACGCGCGGTGCATCGTAGAGATCCTCGACCTTCACCTCGACGCTACTCAGTCGGCCGGCCAGACCGAACACGTTCTGCGCCTCCGACAGGCTGAGGTAGGCGACGGCTTTGTCGTACTCGGGCATACCAGAGTCGAACAACCCGGCGATCGCGAGGCGCCTCAACCTCGGCACACCTGAGCGCGACCCGGGCGCAACCGGAATCGCAGCGTTGACCGCATCGCCGACGGCGACGCCGAGCTCTTTTGCAAGTCTCCGCCCCAGGATGATTCCGGGAAGGCGGGCGGTCGACCCGCGACCATTGGCGAGCGGCACCGAAAAGGTGCGGTTCAACTGATCAATACCGCCCTCTACCATCCGACTCGCCAGGTCCGCGGCGCCGAGCGCATCTGGAACGATCCCGCGTACGAAGACGCCCGCGACCCGATCGCGCCGCGACAGCATCAAGTTGCCGTACACGAAGGGCGACGCCGAAACGACGCCGTCGACGGACGCAATCGTGTCGATCAGTGGCCCTTCCTCTTCGATCGGACCGAACTGATGCATCACCAATACGTGTGGGTTGAAGCCGACGATTCGGTCGCGCAGATCCTCTTCGAACCCGGTCATCACGGCAAGCACGATGTCCAGAGTCATCACCCCGATCGCGATCCCCACTGCCGCGAACACCGTCAACAGCGAGGCGAAGGCCTCGCTGCGCTTGGCGCGCAAGTAGCGCATGCCGATGAAAAGCTCGTACATCACGCCGCCGCGGCGCCGATGGCGACGTGCCCGGGTTGCGCGCGCACCCGGTCCAGCCAGCGAAGAATGCTCGGGTAGGAATCGATTGCGAAACCACCCTCGGGAGCAACGTGAGTATAGGCGTACAAGGCGATGTCGGCGATCGAGAATGTGCCGTCGACAAAGAACTCGTGCTCGGAAAGATGCCGCTCCATCACCCCAAGGGCGGCAACCCCGGGCTCGTATCGACGCTGGAGATCCGCCACAACATCCTCGGTTTGCTCGCGATGCTGCCGCATGAACCGCGACGTCGCGATGTAGGGCTCGTGGCTGTATTGCTCGAAGAACATCCACTGCAGAACCCGCGCTCGCCCGATGCGCTTCGCCGGCAGGAGAGGCGTGCCTTCGGCCAGGAAAAAGAGGATCGCATTCGATTCAGCCAGCATGGTCCCATCGTCGAGCTCGAGCACGGGGATACGGCCGTTGGGATTCATCCTCAGGAACTCCGGGGTTCGCGAGCCTCCCGAGAGGATGTCGACCTCGACGCACTCGTAGGCGAGTCCCAGGAAAGCGAGCGCCAGGCGGATCTTGTATCCGTTGCCCGAGGGCCGAAAGTCGTAGAGTTTCATTAGCGCATCCGCACTGTAGGGGCGTGGGATCACCCTCCCGAGTTTGATACCAGTTCCGATCAGCAGCCTCCAACCGTCCCGCCCCATGGACTCCGACAAAGACACCAAATACCCAGGCTCACCGCTGGATCGAGCCATCGACTGGTTCGCTCGCAACCCAGTTGCTTCAAACCTCTTCCTGGTGATGATCGTCGTCGGAGGGCTGGCGACCGCCCCGTCGGTGACGATGGAGGCGTTTCCGGAGCTGACGACCGGCATCATCACGGTCAACGTCGAGTACCCGGGCGCTTCCCCTCAGGAGATCGAAGAGGGCATCACCGTCCGGATCGAGGAGCAGTTGTTCGGGCTCAACGGAATCAAACGCATCAGCTCCGAGTCGTCAGAGGGGATTAGCACCATCAACTGCGAGCTCATGTCGGATGCCGACGAGGACAGCGTGCTCGACGAGATCAAGACGCGGGTCGATGCGATCGACACCTTCCCCGACGAAGCGGAGAAGCCAATCGTCGAGCTCCAGGTCGCTCGCTTGCAGCTTCTGAACGTCGCAGTCGCCGGCGATGTCGACGAGCGGTCATTGAAGCGGCTCGGTCAACGTGTGCGCGATGACATATCGGCGCTGCCAGGCGTCAACCATGTCGTACTGGCGAGCACCCGTCCCTACGAGATCTCGATCGAAGTCAGCGAGGCCTCTCTCGAGCGCTACGGCCTGACCTTCGACGATGTGGCCAACGCCGTGCGCCAGAGCTCGATCGATCTGCCGGGTGGCGCGATCAAGAGCACCGACGGCGAGATCCTGCTCCGCACCAAAGGGCAAGCCTATCGCGGCTCGGAGTTCGCTCGCATCTCCCTGCTGTCGCGACGCGACGGTACGCGCCTCACGGTCGGCGACGTCGCGCGGGTCGTCGACGGCTTCGCCGACACCGACCGCTTCGCGCGCTTCGACGGCGCGCCGGCGGTGCTGGTCCAGGTTTTTCGCACCGGCAACCAGAGCGCGCTCGAGCTCTCGGAGATCGTCAGCGACTATGTCGAGACCGCCGAGCCCAACATGCCGGCGGGCGTCAGCCTGACGATCTGGTTGAACGACGCCAACATGTTGCGAACCAGACTCGACACACTGGTTCGCAATGGCCGCGGCGGACTGATCCTGATCCTGATCGTCCTCTCGTTGTTTCTTCGCCTGAGGGTCGCCCTCTGGGTGCTGGTCGGGGTGCCGGTGTCGTTCATCGGTACGCTTTGGCTCATGCCCAGCCTCGACGTATCGATCAACGTCATCTCCCTGTTCGCCTTCATTCTGGTGCTCGGCGTCCTGGTCGACGACGCCATCGTCGTCGGAGAGAACATCTACGCTCGGCAGCTGCGCGGCGGCGATCGACTCACCGGAGCGATCGAGGGCACGCAGCAGGTGGCGACACCGGTCATTTTCGGAGTCCTCACCAGCATGGCGGCGTTCGCCCCCCTGCTCTTCGTGCCCGGGACGATGGGCAAGTTCATCCGGGTGATCCCTCTCTGCGTGCTGAGCGCTCTCACCTTCAGCATCCTGAAGTCGATCTTCATCTTGCCGTCCCATCTCGCGCACGGCGCCGACAGCGTCCCCACCCACCGCATCCCGATGATGTGGCGACGGATCCAAGAGGCCGTCGGCTCGGCCTTGGAACGTTTCGTCGACCGCGTCTACCGGCCGAGCCTCGATTTCGCCCTCGAGTGGCGCTACGCCACCATCGCCGCCGGGATCGCCGGCCTGCTCGTCACATCGGGGCTCATCGCCGGCGGATGGCTCCAATTCTATTTCAATCACCCGATCGAGGCGGACAACGTCATCGCCTACGTCACCCTGCCTGAGGGGACCTCGGTCGAAGCGACGACGATCGCGGTCGGCAAGCTCGAAAGCGCCGCCGCCGACCTCGCACGACAGCTCGAGGAGAAGGAGGGGCGTCCCGTCATTCGCCACGTCATGGCGTCGATCGGGGAGCAGCCTTTCCGCACCCGGCAGGCATCCGGGGCGATGCTCGTGTTTTACGCGTCGCCGAACATCGGCGAGGTCAATCTCGAGCTCGCGCAATCCGGCGATCGCGAGGCTCGGGCCAACGACATCGCTCAACTCTGGCGCGACGAGGTCGGTGCCATTCCGGACGCCGTCGAGCTGACCTACTCGGCCGAGCTGATCAACACCGGCGAGGCGATCAACGTCCAACTGAGCAGCCGCAACTCGCGCGAGCTGCGACGCGCCGCCGCTCTACTGAAGAGCAAGCTCGCCGAATTCCCGGGTGTCGTCGACATCACCGACTCCTTTCGCAGCGGCAAACGTGAGTGGGAGCTGACGCTCAAACCGAGCGCCGAAACGATCGGCATCACGGTGCAGGATCTCGGCAGGCAGATTCGCCAGGCGTTCTACGGCGAGGAGGTCCAGCGTCTCCAGCGGGGGCGTGACGACGTTCGAGTCATGGTGCGCTACCCGCTCGAGAACCGACAATCGCTCGGCGACATCGAGGGGATGGAGATCCGCCTGCCCGACGGACGCAGCATGCCGTTCGCACAGGTTGCCGAGGTCGAAGAAAGCATCGGCTTTGCCACCATCAAGCGAACCGATCGAAGGCGAATCATCAACGTCATCGCCGACGTCGATCGAAATATCGCGAACGCCAACGATATCGTCGGCCGATTGAGGAAGGAGACCTTGCCCGAGTTGAGTCGCTCGATCCCGGGCCTGGGCTATTCCTTCGAGGGCGAGCAGCGCGAACAATCCGAAGTACTGACGGCCATGGGCCGCGGATTCATCATCGCACTGTTCGCGATCTATTCGCTGCTGGCGGTGCCGCTCAAGTCCTACAGCCAACCGATCTTGATCATGAGCGCCATCCCCTTCGGCTTTATCGGCGCCGCTTGGGGACACCTCATCGTCGGCGCCGACATGAGCATGTTCTCGGTGCTTGGCAGCGTTGCGCTCGCCGGAATCGTCGTCAACGACAGCTTGGTGCTGGTCGACTACGTCAACCAGCAGCGCAATGCCGGCACGCCTCTGGTAGCGGCGGTTCGTCGCGCCGGTGAAGCGCGCTTTCGGGCCATTCTGATGACGTCGCTAACCACCTTCGCGGGCTTGCTGCCGCTGATTGCCGAAGACAGCGTCGACGCCCGATTCCTGCAACCGATGGCCGTTTCACTCGCATTCGGAGTGCTCTTTTCGAGCGCGGTCTCGCTCCTGATCCTGCCCGCAACCTATCTCGTACTCGAAGACGTGCACCGTCTCACCGCGCGTCTCAGAGTCTACCGAGCCGCCGCCGGCGAAGTCGAGTGAGGTCGCCGTGAAGGGTCTCGTTGCGTGGTTCGCCGCAAATCCGGTCGCCGCGAATCTGCTGCTGGTCATGATCGTCCTCGGTGGGACGGTGACATTGCCGGGTATCCGAAGGGAAATCTTCCCCGAGATCACGACAGACGCCATATCGATCACCGTCGAGTACCCCGGCGCCGCGCCCGCCGAAGTCGAATCGGGAGTGTGCATTCGGGTCGAAGAGCAGATCCAGGGCGTCGAAGGCATCAAACGCGTGACGTCGACCGCCAAGGAGGGCGTCGGCACCATCATCGCCGAGCTCGAGATCGGTGCCGACATGCGAAAGGCGCTCGACGACGTCCAGGCCCAGATCGACTCGATCGACAGCTTTCCGCAGGAGACGGAAAAACCCGACGTGCGCCGGGTCGAGGTCACTGAACGCGTCATGGAGATCGCGCTGTCCGGGCCGGTGGACGACGATAGTCTGGCCCGCGCCGGGCGCCGGATTCGCGACGAAATCGCCGCGATCCCGGGCATCACTCGGGTCGATCTGAAGAACGCCCCCGACTACGAGATCGCTATCGAGCTTTCCGAAGACGCGATGCGCCGCTACGCGCTGACCTTCGACGGTGTCGCCGACGCGATCCGGCGGTCGTCGCTCGACCTCCCCGGCGGTTCGATCAAAACCAGGTCGGGAGAGGTACTTCTGCGCACCAAAGGGCAAGCCTATCGCGCCGCAGACTTCGCACGAATCCCAATCGTCACCCGCCCCGACGGCACGCGACTGCTCCTGGGCGACGTCGCCACCATCGTCGACAGCCTCGCCGAAACCGACCAGGCCGCGCGCTTCAACGGCGACCCGGCCGTGGTCATTCGGGTCTTTCGAGTCGGCCGGCAAAACGCGCTCGAGATCGCCGATGCCGTGGTCGAATACGTCGAGGCGGAGAACCGCAGGCTTCCCGACGGACTGACACTCACCGCCTGGTACGATCGAACCGAGATGCTGCGCAGTCGGCTCGACACGCTGATCTCGAACGGCCGCAGCGGTTTCTTTCTCGTTCTCTTCGTTCTCGCCCTGTTCTTACGACTGCGTGTTGCCTTCTGGATTCTCTTCGGCCTTCCGCTCTGCTTCCTTGGTACACTTTGGTGGATGCCGAGCCTGGGCGTGTCGATCAACTCGAACTCGGTGTTCGCGTTCATCTTGGTGCTCGGGATTCTGGTCGACGACGCGATCGTCATCGGAGAAAACATCTTCACCCATCACGAGCGCCGCGGCTGGAGCCTGGAAGCCGCCATCGCAGGCGCGCAAGAGGTTGCCGTTCCGGTGATCTTCGGAGTGCTCACCACCGCGGTCGCATTCGCGCCGCTACTGCTCGCCCCGGGGCCAATGGGGCGAATGATACGACCGATCCCGATCTGCGTCCTCCTGTGCCTCGCCTTCTCGTTGATCGAATCGATGCTCATCCTGCCTTCACACTTGGCTCACGGGGTCGACCGCGGTCCGGAGCAGGCGCGTTTCGGCTTTCAACGTCGCTGGCGGCGCATTCAGGCAGCGATCGACGGAGGTCTGCAGAGGTTCATCCAAAATGTCTACCGCCCTGCCCTCGAGCGATGCATCGAATGGCGCTACACCACGATCGCGGCTGCGATCACCGGCCTCCTGCTGACCAGCGGACTGTTCGCTGGAGACTGGATCCGGTTCGCGTTCATTCCGAAGATCGGTGGAGGGCACGCCATCGCCTTCGTCGAGCTGCCGGTCGGCACTCCGGCGCGCCGCACCTCTGACACACTTGCACAGCTCGAGCGCAGCGGAATGAAGGCGATCCAGCAGCTCGAACGAGAATCCGGCGAGGCTCTCTTCCAACACATGTACACGTCGATCGACGAAGTGCGTTGGGGAGACGGGCAGAGCTCGGCAGTCGGTGGCGCACGCAACGGATCTCACGTCGGCGAAGTCGTCATCGAGCTCACGCCCGAGCGAGATCGCTCGATGCCGGCGGAGGCAGTCGTCACTCGCTGGCGCGAGCTGGCCGGCGTCCTCGCCGAAGCGGATATCGGCTATACGGCCGATTTG
>JANQHZ010000427.1 GCA_028282445.1 Candidatus Binatia bacterium
CCAGAGCGCCGGCCAATCGTACCGAGCTCGATCGTCTTCGTTCGCGCGTGGCGGGACAGATCGAGCTCTCCGCTCATTCTTCGAGCACCTTCTTCGAGAGAATCTTCATCTGCTCGTCGATCTCGTACACGATCGGTACCCCGGTCGGGATATTGAGTTGCATGACCTGTTCGCGACTCAATTCCTCGATATCCATCACGATCGAGCGTAGCGAGTTGCCGTGCGCGACGACCAGGATCGTTTTTCCCGCTTTGACCAGGGGCGCGATCTCCGCTTCGAAGTACGGCAGAGTTCGCGCCGCGGTATCGGCCAGACTCTCGCCGCCGGGCGGCGGCACGTCGTAGCTGCGCCGCCAGATGTGGACTTGCTCATCGCCGTACTTCTTTGCGGTCTCCGCCTTGTTGAGCCCCTGCAAGTCACCGTAGTGTCGCTCGTTCAGAGCCTTGTCTGCCGTGATCGGCACATTCGGCGCGCCGTTCTCTTCGAGCACGATATCCAGCGTACGCGCGGCGCGCTGCAAATCGGAGGTGAACGCCCGCTCGAAAGTCGTATCCTTGAGCAACCGGCCGGAGCGCCGCGCCTCGTCGCGGCCGAGGTCGGTGAGCGGCACGTCTTCCCAGCCGGTGAATCGATTCTCCAGATTCCACTGCGACTGGCCGTGGCGGATCAATACCAACACCCCCATCCTCACCCTCCGGTTGTCAGTCCGAACGTCAGTACCGGATGATACCGGGGACGTCGTCTGGAAGCTCACGATGACGGTCGACGGTGTACGGCGACCATTGTCGACCGGTGTTGGGCCCCCACGGCCGGTGCTCGTAGGGTTCCCAGTCCTGCCTGCGCATGCTGAACGCACGCTGCCTGGCCTTGTCGCTGTACGGCGCCGGCGCCTGGACGACATCGCCTTCGGTGACCAGCTCCTCGCGCGCTACTTCTTCGGGTTCGTGCTCCTCCCAAACCCGTTCCAGCGCCTCCGCCCGGCGCTGCGACTCGAGATCGGATTGCATCCGGCGTCCGTAAACCGCCGCACACTTCTCGACCCATGCCGGCGAAGTCCCGAGCACCTTGGCGATCCGACCGGGATCGCCGCCACGCAGTCCGCCGCGACGCTCGACGCGGTGCAGTTCGGCCAGCACGGTTGTGCAGGGAACTCTCTGCGCCAGCGAAACCGACGCGACCAGGCAGCTTGCCGCGGCGATCGTCATGAGAGCTTTTGGTTGTACTGACATCAGCTTCGTCGGTGTCGGAGCCGGCGGCGGTCTACTTCATCGCCGCCTACCCGGCTCCGCGTAATCAGGGCGCCCCCCTACCGGACCTCCCGCAGAGTGCCGCGCCGGGCGGCCTGGTAGCAGCTTGCACAGTAGCCTTTGGCAACGTACGCCTTGTTGCAACCCTTGACCGTGCAAACGCGCTTCGGTGGTGGCAAGTTCACTTTCGGCGGCTTCCAGCCCTTGAGGGCGTCCTTGGTCACGTCGAGGCCTTCGTTGAGGAGCGCGATCACCACCTCGGTCTTCGATGCCCCCATTTCTTTCGCCACCCGATGGATGGCGTCGCTGACGTCGGTAGGTATCTTGACGTTCATCAGCTTGCTCGCTGCTTTTTCACTCTTGCCGAGGTCTTTCAACCTCAAATCAGAACGCATTTCG
>JANQHZ010000450.1 GCA_028282445.1 Candidatus Binatia bacterium
AGCGGCCGGCGTGGCTCTTCTCGGCTTTGGCCAAGGTCTCGAACCAGTCGGCGACCTCGTCGAAGCCCTCTTCCCGCGCCGTGCGGGCCATGCCCGGGTACATGTCGGTGTACTCGTGGGTCTCGCCGGCGATGGCCGCCTTGAGGTTCAGCTCGGTATCGCCGATCGGCTCGCCGGTGGCCGGGTCACCGACCTCCTCGAGGAACTGCAGATGACCGTGCGCGTGGCCCGTCTCGCCCTCGGCGGTGGAGCGGAACACCGCGGCGACGTCGTTGTAGCCCTCGACGTCCGCCTTCTGGGCGAAATAGAGGTAGCGGCGGTTGGCCTGGCTCTCGCCGGAGAAGGCAGCCTTCAGATTGTCTTCGGTCTTGGTGCCCTTGAGCGACATGTGGTTTTCCTTTCTCTCCTGGTCATGGTCCTCGCGCTCTCATCACAACAGGCCAGTCGCGAGGGCTGGCCTGTCCTGACGGAACACGACGCGCGGCAACGCCTTTTTGTCTTCTATTCGGAGGTCACAACCGCGTGAGACACGGATACTAGACGCGCGAAAGCCGGCGTCAATGGCCTAGAATTTTTCTAATTCCAGTTTCAAAACTCGACGAGAGATAAACCGATTCAGCAGGCGGCTCAGCCGTCCTCGTCGACCCGCAGGATCACGTCGACACGGCGGATGCGGCCACCGGTCGGCGGTTCGGGCATCGACTTCAGCTCCAGCTCTTCGCTCGGAATGTCCTGCAGCCGCCCACTCTGCTCGAAATAGAAGTGGTGGTGGTCGTCGACGTTGGTGTCGAAATAGGAGCGGCCCGGTTCGACGACGACCTCGCGTAGCAGCTTGGCCTCGGTGAACTGATGCAGCGTGTTGTAGACGGTTGCCAGCGAAACGCGCACGCCGGCCGACATGGCTTCGGCATGCAGCTGCTCGGCAGTAACATGCCTTTCAATGTCGCCGTTCTCGCCATACAACAGGCGGCCCAAAGCGAGACGCTGACGGGTCGGCCGCAGTCCCGCTGTCTTGAGCTGCTCGATGAGCTCTCTGTACTTTCGCTCTGCCATGTTGGCCAATATAGGTGCTTTGCTCTAGGATTGAAAGAGTTTCGAAAGCTTTATGGTGCTTCTTCGAATTAATCAAAATCCCGAAAATCAGTGGGCGCGATCGTACGGAACCAAGCGCGGCCGCGACCGGTCGCCGCGACGCTTCGCCGTAGAGAGGGCCGTTCGTGCCGGCACGCAGCCCCCTTGCTCATGGACGCCCGGCTGGTGTTATATTCCCGCCCAGTGCGGCCCGGGCTGGCGAAAGATGGCCGCGAGGACAAAGTATAGAGTATGACGTCGATCGTGGCTGAGAAGAAGTCGAGCTATAGCTACGAGGAGCTGCTGCGCTGCGCGCGTGGCGAGCTGTTCGGGCCTGGCAATGCGCAACTCCCGTTGCCGCCCATGTTGATGTTCGACCGCATCACGGTGATCAGCGATAGCGGCGGGGTCTTCGGCAAGGGGCAGATCGAGGCGGAACTCGACATCAAGCCGGACCTCTGGTTCTTTCCGGTCCACTTCAAAGGTGACCCGGTGATGCCGGGCTGCCTCGGGCTCGACGCGCTCTGGCAGCTGCTCGGTTTTTTTCTCGGGCGCACCGGGGCGCCCGGTAGAGGCCGTGCGTTGGGCGTCGGCGAGGTGAAGTTCACCAAGATGGTTACCCCAGCGGTGCGCAAGGTGACCTATCGGTTGGATATCAAGCGGCTTCGCCTCGGCAAGCTGGTCCTCGGGATCGCAGACGGGATCCTCAAGGCTGATGGGGAGCGGATCTATGAGGCGAAGGACCTCAAGGTCGGGCTCTTCATCGCCTGAACTCAGCAACGGAAGGACAGCGGGATGACGCTGCGTCGTGTCGTGGTCACGGGCGTCGGCATCGTG
>JANQHZ010000465.1 GCA_028282445.1 Candidatus Binatia bacterium
GGTCGGTTTCTGCCACAATGGAAACGAGCCTTCGATACCGATTCGGCCGAGCTGCGATTCTCGGTAGGCGCGGATGTCTTCGAGGAACAGGTCGCCGAATATCGCCACGGAGACTCCGTTGTCGCGCAACTTTTCCATCGCCCCGCCGAAAGCCCTTTCGTAGGTCTCGTTATCGCACGGCGACGGAATCGCCACTTTGGTGAGCGGCAATCCGATTTCCTCGGCCTGGCGGTCCAGGATCTCCTCGCGCACACCGTGCATCGACACGCGGCCAAAGGTCGATGTTACCGAAGTAATGGCGGCAACCACTTCGAGATGACCGGCTGCACGGGTCACATGCAGAGCCCAGGCGCTATCTTTGCCAGAGCTCCAGGAAATAACCGCCTTTGCTCGCGCGCTCATAGGATGAGTACGCCCGTCCTTTCCTTTTCTTTGGCCGGAAGCAAGACGAGCGCGAGCGGCGACTCACCGCTACCGGCGGGTAGCCTACCCCGGTTACAGTCGGCACCCTGGTGCCCAAAGGTCGCATCCGTCTCAGCGCTCAATGGCTTTGAAGCTCCGCTCATCCTGCTTGCGCACGTCGTTGCTCGCGAAGGTCGAGCTGAAGCAGGTTGTGCCACCGACCAGCTGCGCAACGATATCCGCGGTCAAGGCGTCGGTTGCCGGCAAAGCGAGGAGCTCGCCCCGTCCCTTGACCAACGCCTTGGCCTTGCCCGCATCGCCTGCCCTCACCTGAAGCTTGAACAGGCCGTCGGGCGTCAACTCGCTGTCTTTGTAGCGGAATCCCGTCGGATTGCTTGCTTGACCGAGCTGTTTCCAGCAGTCCGCGGCGTTCTGGCACTGGCCTCCTGCGGGCGCGGTCGCACTCATCGCGAGGCCGCTTTGGTCGTAGAGACAAAAGACGTAGTCGTCGCTGCCGCCGAGCGGGTCGCCGAGATCTTCGGCGTCGGTGGCTGCTCCCTTGGTCCACCTCCAGACCAACTTGTCGCCCCGGTCGGGGTCCTTGTCCTTGATGACCAGCACGCCCTTGCCCGCCTCACGGCAATCGAGCCGCGGCGAGGCGGCACAGCCGACCGCGGCCATCGGCGTGGCCGTTGGTGTGCCGGTCGCCGTCGGCGTCAGGGTATCGTCAGGGGTCGCAGTCACCGTCGGCGTCTCGGTGGAGGCCGACGCCACGTTGAGGATGCCGATCGCATCGAGATCGACTCCAGCCGACCCGCTCGTTGGATAGGGATCGTAGATCACGTCCAAGTCGCTGTCGAAAAAGTTACCGTCGCCGGTGATGTCGACAATGCGCACGTGCGTGGCACGGGAAAGCTGGGGGATATCAGCCAGATCGAAGGGGGTACCGAAGCCCTGCCGGTACTTGCAGCAGTAGCCATCGATGTCGGTCGGATCCACCACACCGAAGCCAGGAACCGGGCTCGCGGTGAGCGAGTCGTTGGGGAAGCGAAAGAAGTTGATGCCATCGTTCGAGACTTCGACATAACCCAGCTCCAAGAAGAGATCGCT
The DNA here is from genome assembly GCA_028282445.1 of Candidatus Binatia bacterium. Taxonomy (GTDB): domain Bacteria; phylum Desulfobacterota; class Binatia; order HRBIN30; family CADEER01; genus CADEER01. Next base: position 1,513 of record JANQHZ010000465.1, read on the forward strand.
GAAACTGTTCTCGAACACGGCAAAATCCGGCCCTGCGCCATCATCGATCATCGCAGGCGAGAAAGTAAGGGTGATGGAACCGCCTCGGCCAAGGCTCACGATGTCAAACGAGTCTCCGACGGCCTGCCCCAAGGCCTTCTCCGGTGTCTGCCAATCCCCAGTGACACCGGCCCCCGCGACGTAGTCCTCGTAGGCCGTCGCCCATGCCTGAAGCGAGACATCTCCCTTGTCGATCGCGGTCGATCCGGGCTGCCCCGCGGCGGGGGCATAGGGTCCGGCGTCGGCGTTCTGAACCAAGCCCCCCACTAGGCCGAGCTGCACAGCCACCGCCACGAACGCAGTGCACAACCAAGGGAATGGCGTTCTCTCTCGTGTAAGCATCGATGCCCCCTTTCCTTACGGCAAGAACACGATCTCGAACGGCGCCAACCCGAGATCGATTGGTTCGTCGGTCAGCTCGACGCCGTCCTCCGCGCGGTAAATGCGGATCCCGTCTTGCTGGCGTCTGCGATCGGCGAGGAACAGCTCGCCGCGGTCGTTGAGCTCGATGTCGAAGAGACTGAAGCCTTCACTTTCGAGGAGCGTGTCGTTGATGCTTCCGGTCGTAGGATCGAATGACACCAGCGCAGTCACGAACCCGGGCCGCGACACCAGCGCGTACGCCAGATCGTCGGCGACAAAGACGAAGTCGGTGATGTCTCCACCGAGCTGGTCCTCGGACACGACGATACCGTCGCTCTCGCCGCGCGCCAGATCGACACTCTCGAGACCACCGTCCATGACCTCGAACTGGCCGGCGTTGGCGACCCAGATCTTTCCTTTACGAACAGTCAGGCCCTTGGTCGCGGAAAAAGGATTCTCGCCGGTGAGCTCGATGGTATCGATCAGCGTATCCGTTGTGATGTCGATGACGGCGAGGCGGCTGGGCCCCGTCGGATCACGCAGGACGCTATTGATGTCGAGCAGCTGAAGGCCGACGTAGAGGCGCTGGCCGACGATTACCATTTGGCTCATGTCTGGAATGCCGTCGGGGTCGGCGACGTCTTCCAGATCGATCGAGCCGATCACGAAGTCGCTGCAATCGGGCTGCGCCCTGGGGTTGACGATCAGCAACTCCGACTCTTCGTACAGGGTCATATACGCCTTGTCGTCGCTGGCAAAGGCGATGTCATGAGGATTTGTGGCGTTGCCGGTCGAACACTGCAGGATCGTGCGGTAGTCGTCCTCGGGGTCGAGGATCTGGAGGTTGTCGCCGAAGAGGCGGTTGACGACGTAAACAAGACCGTCGCGCACACGGACCACGGCATCTTGATGGACCCTGCGCTCGGAGCTCGATGGCGTGACGGCACGCGGCTCGTCAAGCTCCATCGTGGCGAACGATCCAGCTGTGAAATTGGTGGTGATGACGAACGCGCGCTGCTGGCGCGGGCGGTCCGCAAGCGCTTCCCGCACTGCCGCGACGAGCTCGTCGATGGAAATCGCACCGTCGCCATTGCGATCGGAGGCGGGACATGTGGCGAGCGCCCCCTCGCCCAACGAAACACGGACTGCGGTGACGAGCTCGTTGACGGTAACTGTCCCGTCGCCGTTGCAGTCGCCGCCGGCGGCGGGTTTTGCCACGCAGATGGCGGCGACGATGGTCAGTGTCACAATCTTCGGCAGCTTGAGCATGTCAATCCTAGAATACGGCTGTGATGCCGCCGAACACCGAGAGTCCGGGCAGCGGAAAGTCGCCGACGTCCCGTACATCGGCGTCGGCGAGGTTGGCGATCTCGAGGCGGACGGTCAGCCAGGACAACGGCTCGAGCGTGCCGCCGAGGGTGTGGATCGTCCGACTGGGAACCACTTCGAAGTTGTCGTCATCGACCGGGTTCTCGCTGACGAAGGTCAGCTCGTAGTAGAGCGAACCCCAGTCTGCGAACAGACGCGGGCGGGCAAAGAGCTGCTGGTTCGGGCGCAGCGGCAACTGGTTGCCTTCGGGCGAGTCGACCGCGCGGTTCTCCGAGTCCTGGTGGGTGTAGTTCAGGTCGAGACCGAGGTGCTCGAAGGCCTCCAGCGCGAGACTGATCTCGTGGCCGGTGACGCGAGCACTCTCGATGTTGAAGGCTCGGAACTTACCCGGGCGAATCAACTCGAACGCGATCAGGTCGCGGACATTGTTGTAGAAGAACGCGTACTCCAGACGCGCGCTACCGAGCCAAGGCAGGTAGCTCGGTTCCTGCCATGCGGCGACGAGGCCGATGTCGCGGTTGATGGCGGTCTCCGGCTCGAGCTCGGCATTGCCGGCTACCGAGCCAGCGTTGCCGAACAACTCGGAGAAGTTCGGCGCCCGTTGGTACTGACCGATATTGCCGCGCAGCGTGAGCCACGACGTGGGCCGCGCGGCCAAGCCCACAGCCGGACTCCACAGATCACGCCCGGTCGTCTCAGGCGGTGTGTCGGGCATGTTGGCGAGGTCGACACCGCTGAACTCGTCGCGCAAATGATCATAGCGCAGACTCGGCACCAAGATGATGCGATCGCCGAAGAGCATGATCTCGTCTTGGACGGACAGGGAGATACGCAGCCGCGACTGGTCGGGACCTTGCTTGGGGTCGCTGGTCTCGTTGTATGGGGAGAACTGCTCCCAGCCGACTTCGGCAAACCACGAAGGCCGGTGCCAGTCCGTGTGGTACCAAGTTCCCGAGCTGCTACCGCCGACCAGGATGGACTGATTGTGGGTGTCGAGACGGGCTCCAAAGTCGCCTTCCGGGTCGGAGAACTCTTGTAAGTTGTAGACCACGAACAGCCGGGCGTCGCCATCCACCTGCTCGTCGAGGAGCCCCTCGGCCCGCAAACGCAAGTAGGTAAGCGAGCGCAGCGTCAACAACGACGGCTCGTCGAACTGCGCGGCACCCGGGCCTGGAACCCCCTGGTCGCGGAAGAATACGTCCTGCAGCAACTCCGCCGAATAAGGACCGCCCAGCTCGTGCGAGGTCTTGAGCAGCACGTCAACCGAGTCGAAGGCGTTGTTGCGCCGGGTGGTGGTCTCGTCGTCGGCCGGGTTCTCCGGAGTGCCGTTGTCGTCGAAATACTCGAAATCGCCCTCGCTGCCGAGGTAGCTCACATGAGCGAGCAAACCATGGTCCTCACCGACGCGCCTGGTGTGGGTCGCCACCACTTTGCGGGTCGAGAAGGAGCCGCCGGCGGCGCTGATCTCGGTCTTCGGTTCGCTCCCAGGGACCCGGGTCACCAGGTTGACGACACCGCCGGTCCCGCCGCCACCGAAGCCAACCGGCACCGTGCCTCGGTAGGCCTCGATGCGCTCCAGCGAGTCGAGAGGTAGGTCCGACAGGTTGACCGTCTGGTCGCGCGCCTGCGACAACGGCACGCCGTCGAGGAAGATCGGCACCTGATTGGCCGCTGAGCCGCGGATCGAGACGGTGCTGAAGGCGCCGAGTCCACCGAAGCGCTGCACCTGGATACCGGCCGACTGGCTGAGCAACTCGGCCGTCGTATCGACCGGTGCCGCCACTGCCGGCACCTCGATGTCGGTGACGAAGGAGCTCGGAGCACGTCGCTCGGCCTCCCCCACCGGCCGCTCGTACACGGTGATTTCCTCGACATCACCGGACGGGTCAGCCGACTGGGCGGCCACAGTTGCCGGCTTCGCCGCAGCTATCGAGAATCCCAGAGCCATCGCCATCCAACGCCTCATTCGCCGCGCACCGCCGCGACCGCGGTAACGTCGGCCGCGGTAGCACGCGAGTCCTCGTTGACATCGGTTGGCCC
>JANQHZ010000502.1 GCA_028282445.1 Candidatus Binatia bacterium
GCTGCTGCAGGCACACGATTCGGTCGAGATCCGGTCGGACATCGAGCTCGGCGGGACCGACCAGACTTTCAACTTGCTGCTCGCGCGCCAGCTTCAGAAAGCGGCCGGTCAGGAGCCGCAAGTCGCCGTGATCCTCCCGCTGCTCGAGGGGACGGACGGCGAGCAGAAGATGAGCAAGTCTCTCGGCAACCACATCGGTGTTTCGGAGTCTGCGGACGAGATCTTCGGTAAGGTGATGTCGATCTCGGACGAATTGATGTGCCGCTATTGGGAGCTGCTGTGTGGACGCGATGCGAGCGCGCTGCGCCAGTCGATGGCCGACGGGAGCGAGCATCCGATGGAGCTCAAGAAGGACTTGGCGCAGACCCTGGCAGGGCGATTCCAGGGCGAAGCTGCCGGTGTGGCCGCCCGCGCCGCATTCGAGCAGCGCTTTCAAAAGCGCGAGATCGATCGCGACTCGATTCCCGAAAAACAGCTCGCCGCGGCCGATCTGCCGGAGCGACTGCCGGCCCTGTTGAAGGCGCTCGATCTGGTGTCGTCGAACTCGGACGGACGGCGGATGCTGAAGCAGGGAGGGGTGCGTGTCGAGGGGGAGGTCGTGCGCGAAGAGGATCGATCCTTCGAATCCGGGACCACCTACCTCATCCAGGTCGGCAAGCGCCGCGCCGTTCGCTTGACCGTCGTCTGAGACGGCGGAGAACGGGCGGCGCCGCGCCGTAGGTTCGCGACCATGCCCGAAGCTGCGGCCCGAAGCGGCTGCTTGACTTGTACGGGCGTGCGAAGCGAAGTTGTCGGTGGTTTCGCGGCGGTCATGACCGCCGGCGAGGGAAAAAAGGGGGAGGCGATGTCTAGACCGACCGACCATGAAGCGCGCGAGCTCGTCATTCAGATCACCAACGAGCTGTTCGCGATGGGCCTGTTGACGGCGACCGGCGGCAACATCAGCTCGATCGCCAACGAAGAGGGCACGCTGTGGATTACCCCGAGTCAGATGTACAAGGGCGACCTCCATCCCGATGATCTGGTTCGCATTCGCTACGACGGCACGGTGCTCGAGGGCGACCGCAAGCCCTCGATTGAGCACCAGATGCATGCAAAAGCCTACGAAGCGCGACCGGATTCGACCGGAGCGGTGCATACGCACGCCCCGGTCGCGACGGCGTTCGGCATCTGCAACCAGACCTTCCCGCCGATCAACACCGACGCGGTATTTCTGCGCGATACGGTCACCGTCCCGTGGTACATGCCGGGGTCGACCGAGCTCGCCGATGCGGTTGGCGGTGCGCTCGAGAAGAGCCGCGGCTGCATCCTGCAGAATCACGGCCTGATGACAGTCGGTCCCACCCTGCGCAAGGCGGCGACCCGAGCGATGAATCTCGAGGAAACCGCGAAGATCGCGCTCTACGTAAAGCAATTCGGCGGCGAGGTCACGCTCCTGCCAGACGAGTGGGTCGAAAAGCTCGCCGAATTCTCCGACTTCGTTTGATCCCGCGAACTCTCGGTACCGATCGGGCACTAGGCTACTTTGCTGTAGAAATACTGCACCCAGCCGGTGGCGCTGTGCAGCTGATCGGGTCTGCGAAAGCTTGTGATTGCAAAATAGCTACCCTCTAGCTATTTCATAGATGATGATCACGGTGACTGCGCTGGAGGCGAAGACACGTCTGGGGAAGCTTCTCGACCGCGTGGCTCGCGGAGAAGAAGTGGTGATCACCCGGCACGAGAAGCCGGTCGCGAGAATGGTGCCTGAGGGCGGGCGAAAGCTCGACAAGGTGCGTGGCGCGGTTACGGAGTTGAAGCAGCTGCAGGAACAGATTGGGCGGCGGACGAAAGACAAGGGGAGATTGTCGGACGCGGAGGTCCGCTCGGCGATCGAAGAAGGCCGCAAGTGACGAAGGACTTCGTCGTCGACGCTTCGATCGGCGTCGCCTGGGTCCATCCCGCCCAGGCAACCGTTGAATCGCAGCGGCTCCTCGATGCCGTTTACGAAGGTGCGAGAGTGATCGCGCCGGCACTGTGGCCGCTCGAGACGGCGAACGCGCTCATGGTGCTGACCCGGCGGCGCAAGCTGCGTGAGGCGGAAAGGCGCGTGGCAGTGTCGGCGCTGGCGGGCCTTTCGGTCGAGATCGACCATGAGGCAGCCGGTCTCGCCTTTCGCGAGCTCGCGGGGCTGGCTTCGAAGCACCGGTTGAGCGTGTACGACGCCACCTACCTGGAGCTTGCCGCCCGCTCCGAGTTGCCCCTAGCGTGTGGAGACGGCCCGTTGCGGCATGCCGCCAAGCGCTGCCGAATCAAACTCGCCTAACCCGGCCATCCGCGCGATCGTCGGCAGGCGACCTTACCGATCGGCGTTGATCTGCGTTCATCTGCGGTTCCTACCGCCGGCTCGATGCTAATCGCTGCGCCCCCTCTTGAGCGCGGCGCGGAAATCGGGCGGCCGTTTTTCAATGAACGCCTTTTTGCCCTCCGCCGCTTCGGCGGTCTGGTAGTAGAGCGCGACCGCGGAGAAGCCGAGCTCGCTGATGCCGTTGATGTTCTCGGAGTCGGCGTTGAACGATTGCTTGGCGATCTGAATGGCGGTCGGGCTCTTCTCTAGAATCTCGTCACACCACTTTCGCACCTCGCTGCGGAGCTCGTCGGCGGGGACGACCTTGTTGACCAGGCCCATATCGAGCGCCTCCTGGGCGCTGTACTGGCGGCACAGATACCAGATCTCACGAGCGCGCTTCTCGCCGATGATGCGCGACAGGTATGCGGTGCCGAAGCCG
>JANQHZ010000532.1 GCA_028282445.1 Candidatus Binatia bacterium
AGCTTCGCAAAATCGTTGGAGCGCGAGCTCCCGCAGCTCGCGGAAGACCTTCCAATCAGACTCTGGGAATTCGCGTGACATCACATTGATCCGCCGAACTATCTATTTAGAAGTACTATCCGTACCAACGCTGGCGACAGATCCCGCTTGTGACCGAGGGTGTTTTCCATGGGCTTCACGCTGATCATGGGAGGCAAGTCGTTCGACGTCAATCGGTTTCTGGTTGCTGCTGGCGGTTGTCGGGGAAAGGGGTCTGGGCGGGGCTGGCGGCATAACGGGCGAAACGGTGCCGGCGAGGATGCGGTCGGCGGGGCTGGCGACGCCGCGGCCGCCGCGGTTGAGTACGTGGGTGTAGATCATCGTGGTTTTTACGTCGCGATGGCCGAGGAGGTCCTGTATGGTTCGGATGTCGTATCCCGCTTCGAGCAGGTGTGTTGCGAAGCAGTGCCGCAGGGTGTGCGGACCGATCGGTTTAGCTAGGCCGAGGTCACGGCTTGCCGCGCGTACTGCCTTCTGTACGACCGATTCGTGTAGGTGATATCGCCGGCGCTGGCCGTCTCTTGGATCGAGCGAGATTCGTGAGGCCGGGAAGATCCACTGCCAGCCCCATTCGCGTTCGGCGCGCGGATACTTGGTCGCCAAGGCGTCCGGTAACTTGGCGCGGCCGTGTCCCTTGGCGAGGTCGGACTCGTGAAGCGCTCGCACGGCGCCGAGATGGCGCTCCAGCGCCTGCCTCGATACCGCCGGCAGCAGGGTGACCCGGTCTTTCGCTCCCTTGCCCTCGCGCACGAGGATCTCGCCGCGCTCGAAATCGACGTCCTTGGTTCGGAGACGAAGACACTCCATCAGACGTAGCCCAGCTCCGTAGAGCAGTACCGCGACGAGCCAAGGCTTGCCTCGCATGCTACTCAACAAGCCTTGCACCTCACCGGGAGACAATACCGTCGGGAGTCGCTTGGGACGCTTCGCTCGCACGATGCCCTCGAGGAAGCCCGGGTCGGCGTGTAGGACCTCCTTGTAGAGGAATAGGAGCGCCGCCAGCGCCTGATTCTGCGTCGACGATCCGACGCGCCGCTCGACCGCGAGCCAGGTGAGGAATGCCGAGATTTCGGCCGGCCCCATTTCCTCGGGGAGACGCTTCTCGTGGAATAGGACGAAGCGCTTGACCCAACCTACGTACGCCTCTTCGGTCCGGTAGCTGTAGTGGCGCGCGCGTATCGCAAGCCGTACTCGCTCCAGCAATCGAGGGGGCCGGGCACGGAGCGGTAGATTCACCTTACCGAGACATTTGGCTCTAATCGACACGTAGGCGAAAATAGAGCGAAAGTGAACGAATGTCAACCTTGTGTCGATCCCGAAGGGCAACGACCAGGCTCGGCTGAGCCTGTCGATTTCACGAACGATCCGCGTTAGCCGTTTCGTGTGCTCACGATCAGTCAACTTTGCCGCTCGTTCGGTCACCAGACGGTCTTCGAAAACGCGAGCTGGTTCATCGGCGAGAGCGACCGGGTCGCGCTGGTCGGCGCCAACGGTTCGGGGAAATCGACCGTGCTGCGCATGATCGCGGGCATCGAGGAACCCGACGGCGGTACCATCGCACTCAGCAAGGGATGCTCGGTCGGCTATCTGCCGCAGGATGGTATCTCGGCGAGCGGCCGCACGGTGCTGGAGGCCGCGCTCGAGGCGTTCACCGACCTACGCGAGCTCGAGGAAGAGTGCCGGCGGCTCGAGGACCAGCTCGGTAGCGTCGACCCGCAAAGCGACGGCTACGAGCAGATTCTCGAGGACTACTCGGCGGCGCGTGAACGCTGGGACCGCGACGGCTGCTACGACTACGAGAGTCGCGCCGAAGCGGTGCTCGAGGGCCTCGGGTTCACGACCGCCGACTTCACGCGCGACGGCGGAGAGTTCTCGGGCGGCTGGCAGATGCGTATCGCGCTCGCCGTGCTGCTGCTCAAGCAGCCCAACGTCCTCCTGCTCGACGAGCCGACCAACCACCTCGACCTCGAGGCGCGCAACTGGCTCGAGGAGTTCCTGTGCTCCTACCCGCACGCCGTCATCCTGGTCGCGCACGATCGCTACTTCCTGGACGTAACCGCGCAGCGCATCACCGAGGTCTCGGGCGGCAAGCTGACCGACTACCCGGCCCCCTACTCGCGCTACGAGAAAGCGCGCGCCGACGCGCTCGAGCAGCAGCGAGTCGCCTACCAGGCGCAGCAGGAGGAGATCGAGAGGCTCGAGGCCTTCATCTCGCGCTTCCGGTACCAGGCGTCGAAGGCGGCCTTGGTGCAGAGCCGGATCAAGCATCTCGAGAAGCTCGACCGCCTGCCGCCACCCGCCGGGGGAACCCGGACGGTGCGCTTTCGTTTCCCCGACTGTCCGCGCAGCGGGCGCGCCGTGATGCGGCTCGACAACGCGCGTAAACAGTACGACGACCTGGTCGTCTACGAAGGACTCGACCTCACCATCGAACGCGGGCAAAAGGTCGCGCTGGTCGGACCGAACGGCGCCGGAAAATCGACACTGATCCGGATGCTGGCAGGGGTCGAAGAGCCGACGGCAGGCGAACGCGTCCTCGGTCACAACGTCGATCTCGGTTACTTCGCGCAGGACCAATCGGAGGCGCTCGACTCGTCCAAGACCGTGCTCGAGGAGACCACCAACGCAGCGCCCTTCGAAATGGTTCCGCAGGTGCGACAGCTGCTCGGCGCGTTCCTCTTCTCAGGCGACGCAGTCGACAAACCGATTCGCGTTCTGAGCGGCGGCGAGCGCCACCGCCTCGCGCTGGCTCTGCTGCTGCTGCGCACCACCAACTGCCTACTGCTGGACGAGCCGACCAACCACCTCGACATGCACGCCAAGGGCGTTCTGCTGAACGCGCTGCGCAACTACACAGGCACCGTCATCATCGTCGCCCACGACCGCTATATTCTCGACGAGCTTCCCGAACAGGTCATCGAAGTCGGCGCCGGTCAGGCAACCCGATATATCGGCAACTACGAGGACTATGTGCGCCAGCGGGCCGCACAATCCAACGGCGCGTCTCCACACCCGGCGCCGGTCCACGATACCGCGGTCGAAGAAGAAGAACCGGCCACGGCTCCCGCCGCGCAAGCGGCGCCGGTCGACCGCGCCGCAGCCAAGAAACAGGCACGCAAGGAAGCCAAGAAGAAACGCGACCTCGAGGAAACCGAGTCGGCGATCAGCGCCAAGGAAAGCACGCTCTCCGAGATCGAAGCACAGATCAACGAGCCGGACTTCCACAATTCACACGACAATCCCCAACAGGTCTACAGCGAGTACGCCAAGCTCAAGCGCGACATCGAAGTGCTCTACGGCAAGCTGGAGCG
>JANQHZ010000594.1 GCA_028282445.1 Candidatus Binatia bacterium
TCCGCCGAGACCTGGGTCGCCCTGGCTCAGGCCCTTTCCGCCCGCAACGAGCGCGCCGAGGCCATGAGCTGCTACGAAACCGCACTGGCGGCGCGACCCTCCTGGGCGGAGGCGCACCAAATGGCGGCACGCAACGCGCTCGAGCTCGAACGCCGCGAGGAAGCTCTCGAGCTCGCTCGCAAAGCCGCCGAGCTGGCGCCGGACAACGGCCCGATCCAGGCCGACCTGGCGCTCATTCTCCAGTCTCTCGAACGCTTCGAGGAATCCGCCGCCGCCTACCGGCGCGGCCTCAGCCTGGTCAATCCGAAGTACGCGGCCGGCGCCGCCAACCCCCGGCCTACCGTCCAGGAGATGCCTCAGGTCCCTTCGCGGGAGACCGTCCAGGTCGGCATCAGTCACTATCCGAAGCTCGAACCCGTCGCCGAGCCGCCCACCCGCCCCTTCTGGAGTGTCGTGATCCCAGCCTACAATCGGAAGCTGTATCTACTTCAGGGGCTGGCGAGCGTTCTTGCAGCATGGGGTGGGCCCGAGGACATCGAGATCATCGTCGTCGACAACGGCAGCGCCGAGCCGTTGCACGACCTGATCGATTCGATCGGGGTCGGGATCGTCCGCTCGATCCGCCACCCGAAAACCGTCCCGCTGCAGGCCAACTGGAACTCGGCCGTGCGCGCCAGCCGGGGCAAGTGGATCCACCTACTGCACGACGACGACTACGTGCTGCCCGGCTTCTACCAAACTCTGCGGCAGCGACTGGAAGCCTGCCCGGACACTGTAGGTGGAGCGTTCGTCGGCTACCAGCACGTCAACGAGCACGGGGTTCCGCTGCACTACAAGAAGCCGTTCGGCGACAACGCCGGAATCGCACACGATTGGCTCGAAGTCATCGGCGTTGGCAACGTTCTCACGCCCCCCTCGATGGTCATCAAACGCGAGGCTTACGAGAAGCTCGGCGCCTACAGCGAAGACATTCTCTACACCGTCGACTGGGAGCTCTATATCCGCGTCGCGTCGTTTTACGACTGGTGGTATGAGCCCGCCCCGATGGTTCACTATCGACGTCACGGCGCGACCGACACCGAGTTCCAGAACGTCGGCGGCGCGCAGGGCGCGTCGTTCCGCAAGGCGATCGAGATGTCGGCGAGCTATCTTCCAGCCGACCGTCAACCTCGCATCACCGCCAACGCCCGCGCCAATATCTTCGAGTGGTGCGTACGGCACCTCGCCCCGCCTCTGCGTGCGGGGAATCTCAGGGGCGCGCTGATGCTTACCCAAGAAGCCCTGCGAATCGAGTCTTCCGACCGCTCGGCTCTGCGCCTCTTCCACGAGGTCAGCGAGGACTACGCCGCCGATCTGAAGAACGCGATCGCCGAGGCTCACATCGCGGAATCGCCGCCGGAAGCATCCGCGGTCGACCAACTGTTTGGCGCGCTGCTAGCGCCCGATGCGCAGGAGCTGCGCAGACAAGTGGCGGCGGCCCTGCTCGCTCTCGAGATCCAAAACGAGACAGGCGAGTAGCCCGGATCAATCGTCGAAGAAATGCGCCCACTCCGTGTCGGCAAAGTGGCGCTCCAGCTCTCGGTAGTTGGTGATCGAGTCGGCGAGCGGACGCGAATTGATCTTCGCAAGCTCGGTCGACAGCGGCCTCGGCGCGACAGCGAGGAAATCGAGCAGTTGCCGATGCACCGTATCGCCTTCGGCAAGCATGGCCTCGTAGCGCACCTCGAGAACCTGGTGGGCGTGAAAGAACTGCCGGATAGCGGCGCGATTCCGCCCGATGGCGCCAAACATCTTCTCGCAGTGCGCTACCGGCAACTCGATGCGTGGCGGTTCGATTTTACGGTCAGCCGTGGTCATCCACTGGCCTGTGGCGAAAGCTTGCTCGAGTGAAACGACCTGTCGGAGCAGATTGTCACGGACGACGTGGATCACGCGAACCTGAGTTTGTTGGGCGAGCCACTCCCAGAGCACTGCCTCCGCGCCGGAACGAGCATGGATATAGAGGAGCTTGACGCCTACCGCGCGGACTCCCGCGTCGTAGTTCCAATTGTAGAGCGTCTCGAGAAAGTCCAACGGATGAGCGCGGCGATACTCGAGCAGCATCTGACGCAGCATGGGAGATGGGACCCCCATTTGAAGCTCCGTGGGATGAAAAACCTCGAGATACGAAACGACCTGTGGGTGCGACTGCAGGAGAGTCGCGAGCAAGGTCGAACCGGTACGCTGGCCGCTGACCACGACAAAGCGCAGTCGCGATGGTGTTTCCGGCAACTAAATAGAGCCTTCCGGCACGCCCTATCCGCGACCGCCCGCGATCATGTCGCAAGCCGCGAGCGCGACCTGCGCCGAGCCATAGACGCCCATGACCTTCGCGGCGCTGGTGCGCTCGCCAATCAGGTAGAGGCCGTCGACACCTTCGGCGCGAATGTCGACGAGATTGCGACCGACATTGCCCGGAGTCTCGATGATGGTCGCCGGACCAAAGGAACGGAGTCGCCAGTCGGCCTTGCTGACGATACCGGGAAAAAGCTGCTCGATCTCTTCCTCCCAGTCATCGAAGAGCTTACGCATCGCGACCTTGTTGGATGCCTCTCGGATATCGGCCATGTTGGGCTTGTCCCACCAGCCCAACTGGATCCAGAAGGTCGCTTCGTACTTGCTGGCGTCGTCGTTGTACTCGAGCGAGCTGGCGCACCACGGCCTTCCGGTGACCGGTCCTTCCTGGACCCATCGCGGTCCGCTGTGATCCCACAGCTCGGGGTCGTCATGCCCGAAGGTCACGGTGGCGAGGTTCAGCGTCTTGCGGTGCAGATGGCGCAGACGGTCGGCGTACCACGGCGACAGGTCGTCTTCGGAGAGGATATTGAAGATGTCCCAGATCGCTACCGCGCTGACGACGACCGGAGCGGCAATGAACTCGGTGTCGAGATACTCGGTCGGGACCCGTCGACGGCCGTGCTCGACCTCGACACCTTTCACCCGACCGTTCTCGATAACGATATGCGACACCGCGGCATTCGTACGAATCTCGCCACCCCTCTCGTTGATCGCTTCGACCAGGGGACCGGCGATCGCGCCACTGCCGCCCTTCACCCAATACGACTGGTGCGGGAATCGCTTCAATGTGTCGAGCTGCTTCTTGACGCTGTAGAACAGCATGCCGGCCGAGTAGTCGTGAGCCTCGGTCATGGTGCCGCCGAACAACCAGCCGAGATAATTCAGGAAGTCGATGACCCCCTGGTCGTTGGTGCGTTCCTGCGCAAACTGCTCCACCGAGATGTCGTCGAGCTGCTCGATCTGCTC
>JANQHZ010000696.1 GCA_028282445.1 Candidatus Binatia bacterium
GTTGGTGAAGCGCCTGCAGAATCGGGAGATCGCCGACACTCTCCACGTCTCGACCGAGACCGTGAAATCGCACTTGAAGTCGATCTACAAGAAAGCGGGCACGCGCTCGCGACGCGAGACGATTTCCTTACTCAACCGCAGCAAGGAGATCCTCGCGTAATCGTAGAGCCGGGGTTCAGGATTCGGGCCGGCGGATGGGTTGGCCGGGGTAGATACCCTTCTCGACCTTCGAGTCGCGCACGACAATCGTTCCGCTGACGATGACGTAAGGGATCCCCGTCGAGGGAAGTCCGCCATCCTTCATGGTCGCGTTGTCGCGAACCGTCCCGGGATCGAAAATCGTGATATCGGCGTCGGCGCCGACCTGGATGCGTCCCTTTCTCGCCATTTGTTCGACGCCGTTTGCCTCCAGGAAGTCGGCGATCAGGTAAGACATCTTGGCCACGGCGTCGCTGAGCGGAATGTCGACCTTCTTCTCGCGCACCAGGCGCAGTAGCCGCGCGTGCGCGCCGGCGCCGCGCGGGTGGCCGTTGACGCCGTCGTAGGGGGTGTCCCATGCGACCGCGGGTTTACCGGTTGCTCGAACCGTATACGCGAACGCGTCGCTACCAAGAACAGTGCCGGGGTGCGCTAGCGCCTCATTCACGGTCTCCTCGATGGCATTGTAGAACATGACAGAAGTACCGGGAGCCGTCTTGAGCAGCTCGTCATAGCGTTCCTTCGTCAGCGGCTCGAGACTCGACACCTCGATGATGTCCTTGTAGTCGCGCCCCATGTTGGGCTGGTAGTTGTCTGGATGTAGGTAGTCGGCGCCAACGATCGTGGCCCCGTAGTCGTACGGGTAGATTTCGGCGATCACCTGCACGCCTTTGGCGCGCGCGTCGTCGATGATGCGGAGCGCGTCGGGAGTCAGCGCCAGCGCCTGGGCGGTTATGTGCTGTATGACCAAGCCGCCGCCGTACGTCTGCTGAGGCCCCATCATCTCGTCGAAACCGAGCAGTCCGCTGGTCGGTGGCATCTGGCTGGAAAAGCGGGCGTGGACGAAGCTGGAAACGCCGTATTGGCCGGCCAGACGTTGCACGGTATGCGATTCCCGCTGCGTCGCTCCGCTCACCATGTAACCAACGGCATGCCCGATGCCGATTGCTCCCTGTCGCAGACCTAGCTCGAGCATTTCCGCAATGCGCTCGAGCTGATCCTCTGTGGCGATCTGCCTCGACCACTTCATCGACGTGTGCGTCGCCGTGGGAGACTGCATGTCATAGATGAAGTCGCCGTGCGTTTCGGTTTCGTAGCTGGGGTTGAGTACCTTCTCTCGCACCGGAATCGTACCCACCGAAGCCCCGTAGTTGGATTGGGAGCGACCCTCGAGCTGCGAATACCACTCTTCCACCGGATAGACGCCGGCCTCGAGCTCCAACGGCGTCGTGACGCCGTCGCGTAGAGCAAGCTTCTGACCGAATTCGACCGCGACGTTGTGGTGGTGCATGTCGATGAAGCCGGGTGCCACTACGTGTCCGGTCGCATCGATCGTCCGTTCGCCTTTGATCGCCTCAGCGGTGACC